>JAAYGP010000390.1 GCA_012727625.1 Clostridiaceae bacterium | reverse complement strand
TTAATAAGGCCAAGATATCCTTCCTGAATTAAATCAAGAAACTGCATACCCCGTCCCACATATCTTTTTGCAATACTGACTACAAGCCTTAAATTGGCTTCTGCCAGCCTTTTTTTAGGTTCTTCATCACCGGCTTCCATTCTTTGAGCCAGCTCTATTTCTTCCTCTGCTGTTAAAAGGGGCACTTTTCCTATTTCTTTAAGATACATTCTGACAGGATCGTCAATGTTAACACCTTCGGGTATGCTTAATTCCGGATCTTCTTCAATTTCAATTTCTTCAATTTCTTCATCGATCTCAGGAACAACTTCTATTCCCAAACGCTCCAGGGTTTCATATACTTTTTCAACCTGTTCAGTAGGAATATCAATTTTCTCAAATGCATCCATTACTTCCTTGTACGTTAGCATTCCCTTTATTTTCCCAACATCAGCAAGCTCCCGAATTACTGTGGAATACTCCTTTTTAGGCGCTTTAGCGTCCTGGGGTTTTTCTGTATTTACGTCTTTTCCCTCCACAGTGGTATCTCCGGCAGTATTTACATTTTTATTAATTTCTTTATCTGCCACTATCTATTCCACCTCTCGTCCAATGTAAATGCGAAATTTTTCTGTCTTTGTATACTTTTTATATAATTAGACAAAAGTACATATACTCCTTATTGCTTAAATCCTGATTTAACACAATTTATAACAGGCTTTGAAGCAAACCTGCCATAATGTGCTTGTAAATAAAATACCGCAAAACCGGCAAATTACATTCCGGTTATCTTTTGAATAACTTTATTAAGCCGATTCTGTAATAATTTTTTTTCGTTTATATCGGTAATATTCTTCAAACGCTTTAAAATATCCTTTTTTTCTTCCTCAAGTTTTAAAATTTCTAATTTTTTAAGAATATCTTCCAAAGCTTTTTCCGATTCCTCAAAATTGCATGAAGTCCTTGCCATATGAATAATGGCTGATGCTTCTTCAGGATCAAGCCTTGTAATATATTCTTCCAGAATAAAACCGTTTCCCTGTTCCAGCTTCTCATAAAGAACTTCAGCCATTTTCCTTATCGGGCCTTCTGTAAAAGCCGATATGGGGTATCTTTCACGAACCTTGCCATAAAGATGGTTTTCACTGCTGATAAGCGCTATCAGCATTTTCTCAAGCAATGATTTTTTGTTATCCTTATGGATGGAATATGATTTTACAGTTCCGGTTAATTCTTTTTTTGCAGTATTAAACTCCTTTTTCTTTTGTTTTCGCATTTTTATGTCTTGTCGTCGCTTTACTTCCACCTGCAGTGTGTCCATGGTAATATCGTAATCCCGGGAAATATTTTTCATGACAATTTCCCTTTCCATGATATTATCCTGTTCTGCGAGCAGATCGGCAACACCGTTTAAAAAAGATAATTTATTATCCTGGCTGTCTTGCGGATGCATTTCCCTAAGCTTCATTATCTTATATTCTAAAATTGATATTGCCCTTTCAACAAGATTTTTAAACTTATCCGCCCCATTTTTCCGAATAAACTCATCAGGATCCTTTTCTCCGGGCACCTGAAGAACTTTTACCCGGCAGCCTAATCCCTCAAGTACATCAAGCCCCCTTTCAGTAGCTTTCCTGCCGGCCATGTCAGTGTCATAGGATAAAATCACCTCATCGGCATATTTTTTTATAATGCGTCCCTGCATATCTGTCAGGGCAGTGCCCAGTGAGGCAACAGCATAGTCAATGCCTGCCTGGTGAAGTGAAATAACATCCATATAACCTTCCACAATCAAAAGCTTTTTTTCTGCGCTTTTCCTGGCCAGATTCATGCCGAACAGTTCGCGGCCTTTGCTGAAGCAAACTGTTTCGGGAGAATTTATATATTTGGGTAGAGTATCATCCAGAACTCTTCCGCCAAAAGCTACTATGTCCCCCCGTATATTAAAAATCGGAAACATAATTCTGTTTCTGAACCTGTCATACAAGTTTCCTTTTTTACTTCTCAGGCTGAGACCTGATTCAACTAATATTTTCTCGTCAAATCCCCTTGCCAGGAGAAACCTGGTCAACAAATCCCATTCGTCAGGTGCGAATCCCAGACCAAACTTCTTTATAGTGCGTGTACTCAATCCTCTTTTAAAAAAATAATCCTGTGCCGGCTTTCCGCTTGCTCCGGCAAGATTTGAATAATAGAACTTACCCGCTTCCTTATTGGCTTCAAGTATATCCTTTCTAAGCTTTATTTTTCCCTGTTCCGCACTGTCATCCGGATCCGGCAGCAAAATTCCGGCCTTGTCCGCCAAAAGCCTGAGAGCATCCTGGAAATCAAGATTCTCAATATTCATTATGAAGTGGAATATATTCCCCCCATTATTGCAACCAAAACAATAATAAAGTTGCTTTGCAGGTTCGACATAGAATGAGGGAGTTTTTTCACGGTGAAAAGGACATAAACCAAAGTATCCTCCGCCCTTTTTCTCAAGATGCAGATATTCAGACACAACACTTACAATATCATTGTTAAGTCTTACTTCTTCAATAATATCATCGGAATAAAGCTGCATACGCCACCCCAATTCTTATATTATGTTATTCGACAATTAATTTAAAAATCCTGCTTATTATTTTAATAATGATGTATTGATAAATAATACAACTAATGCCAGTCTCTCCATGAAGCCGGTATAAACATATTGGTAAATGTTTTAACGGCATATCTGTCTGTCATTCCGGCTATGTAATCGCAAACCGCGCGATGAATCCCGTCCGGTTCAATTAAGCTGTAAAATTCATCCGGAAGCATATGCGGCATATCCAACAGCCGCTGATACAACTGCCTTATCATTAGTTCAGCTTTCCCTTCTTCCACCTTCGCTATTGATCCAATATATACATTTTTAAACATGAAATCCCTTAATTTTTCCGAAGCCATGAAATAATCATTGCTCATATTTATTTCATTTTAATCCATACTGTTTTCAATAATATTGACAATCATATTATTAATTCTCTCACTGGATGTTCTGCCAAGAACGTCCAGGCATTCCTCGGGCAAGTCCTCCTGTGATATTACTTTTGCCCGTATGGCGTCCTCAATGTCATGATTGATGTATGCAATTCTGTCGGCTATCCTTACAACCCTGCCTTCAAGCGTATCCGCCTGTTTTTCACCCGTGTGGCATAGTATACCGTCTTTAACCTCGTAAGTGAGGTTTAATCCACGGCAGTTCCTTTCAAGTTTTTCAGCTACCCTGACGCTTTGTTCATTGTGTTTGAAGCCCAATGGGCAAACTTCGCTCAGAACTCTTTCCCCGGCATGTCCGAAAGGAGTGTGTCCCAGGTCATGACCCAGGGCAATGGCCTCTGTTAAATCTTCATTCAGACGCAGGCTTCGCGCTATGGTTCTTGCTATTTGCGAAACTTCGAGGGTGTGAGTTAACCTTGTTCTGTAATGATCCCCTTCAGGTGTGATAAAAACCTGAGTTTTATGCTTCAGCCTGCGAAATGCTTTTGAATATATAATCCTGTCCCTGTCTCTTTGAAATTCTGTTCGCACATTGCATTTTTTATCGGGATGTTCCCTTCCTTTGGTTTCAGAAGAAAGTTTTGCGTAAGGTGAAAGCATTTTTCTTTCCAATTGTTCAGTCATTTCGCGAATTACCATATCATCACCCTGTATTCAATTAATTCGGATTTTCGGTGCCATTGCGCAAAAGTATACTTTGCATAATGCGTCCTGTATTCAATTAAACCTGTTACCACCCTGATTTATAAACTCAATTATCATTTTACCCTTAATACCGCGGTTAAAACAAGAGGCGGGCAGTTAAGCGGCAAACTGTGTCATCGCCATTAAATACTGAATACACTGCCATATTTTTTAATATGTTTAATTTAAAAAAAACAGTTACCATTTGGTAACTGTATGTATATTTTGTAATAGAAGACAGAATAAATTGATCACGCATTAACTAATCCTATTACAACATTGACAGACAATCACGGCAAATAGACTTGCCCTTGTACTCTACCAACTCATCCGATGCGTTTTCGCAAAATACGCAACGTGGCAGGTATTTATCGAGTACTACGTTTCCATCCTGGTCAACGAACATCTCGATATTGTCCCCTACTTTAATATTGAGTTGTCGTCTGAGTGATTTTGGAAGGACAATTCTTCCCAGAGAATCAAGTTTCCTTACATATCCTGTTGCTTTCATAGCAAATCCCCCTCATGTTTTTAATATAACAATCTTTTATCTATTTTAACATATTTTATAGATTGTTAATTTTAACATAACTCAACATTTAAATATTGTCAATATCACAAATAATAATTAAAATCTAAAAAAAATTCCGAGGTTCCTGCAATCGCAGTAATATCAAGCATTTCAAGAATTGCTTAGTTGCATAATTTTTTAGAAATTCCTTGAAATTACTCTATGCTGTATTTAAATATAATTATGCATTCATTCTTTTATTTATCTGTATTGTTATATTTTATATTATTAGATCAGGGTGCATTTTTTTATTTATTGTAAACAGGAGCTACATATTATAGCAGCTCCTGTTTATAGCAATCATCTGAAATTATTATTTTCAACCTGTTCAGTCCAGCCCTGCAGTTCTGCCGGAGCATGGTCTTAATAATTTTTTTTATTTTTTATGCCAGGACATCATTTTTCTAAGCTCGCGCCCTGTTTTTTCAAGCAAATGTTCAGATTCTTTTCTTCTTGTTGCAAGCAATTTCGCCCTGCCTCCGGATTTGTTCTCAGAAATCCATTTCGAGGCAAAAGTGCCGTCCTGGATTTCAGAGAGAATCCTTTTCATTTCTTTTCTTGTCTCTTCGGTTATAATTCTTTTGCCTGTCACATAGTCGCCATATTCAGCGGTGTCACTGATTGAATAACGCATAAATTCAAAACCGCCCTGATAAATTAAGTCAACGATTAATTTCATCTCGTGAATACATTCAAAATATGCGCTTTCAGGCTGATAACCGGCCTCCACCAGCGTTTCAAAACCAGCTTTCATCAGTTCGGTAACACCACCGCAAAGAACAGACTGCTCTCCAAACAAATCAGTTTCTGTTTCCTCAGCAAAGGTTGTTTCAAGAATTCCTGCCCGTCCTGCACCGATTCCTGCCGCGTAGGCAAGTGCATAATCCTTTGCCTTGCCGCTGTAGTCCTGATATACTGCAATCAATGACGGAACACCACGGCCTTCAGTATACTGGGAGCGTACCGTGTGACCGGGTCCTTTTGGAGCAACCATTATAACATCAATATTTTCAGAGGGTATAATCTGCTTGAAATGTATATTGAAACCGTGGGCAAATAATAGTACATTCCCCTCTTCCAGGTTTTTTTCAATGCTTTCTTTATAAATATCTGCCTGCACTTGATCCGGTGTAAGTATCATTATCAGATCCGCGGCTTTTGCAGCACTTGATGTGTCCATAACCTTTAATCC
>JAAYGP010000389.1 GCA_012727625.1 Clostridiaceae bacterium | reverse complement strand
GTATTAAACGCATCAGACTTGGTTCACTTGAACCGATGTTTATGACTTCTGAACTGATACACAGGCTGTCAGGTCTGGAAAAGCTTTGCCCGCATTTTCATTTATCATTGCAGAGCGGTTGTGATGAAACCTTAAAAAGAATGAACAGAAGGTATACAACCAATGATTATATAAATATTGTAAAAAACATAAGAAACAGCTTTTTGCATGCTGCTATTACCACAGATATCATGGTTGGTTTTCCCGGTGAAACCGATGATGAATTTAATCAGACCTGTAACTTTGTTGAACAGATAGGGTTTAGCCAGGCACATATTTTCCAGTATTCAAGAAGAAAAGGTACCAGGGCGTCGGATATGGAGGACCAGGTGCCATCTTCGGTTAAGGAAAGACGAAGCAAAATTCTTATTGACATTTGCGAAAAATCAAAAATCAATTTCCGGGATAATCTGCTTGGAAAAGTTATGGAGGTTTTATTTGAAAATGAAAAGGGTGGCATGTGGGAAGGACATACAACCAATTATGTTCCGGTACGGGTGTTATCTGATACACCGTTAACAGGGTGTATATACAGTGTTAAACTTCTTGAAAGACGGGAAGATTACATTTTAGGTCAAATTATATAAGGCAGCAAATGGAAAGTTTGTTAAAACAGCATATTGTAATGTTTGTCTCAATATATTATTATATGAGTATGCATGGTGTTGAAGCATCATATAAAAAGTATTCCCCGGTGTCTTAAGGGGCGGGAGGATAATAAAAGTCCCGTCACATATGGTGGCGTTTAACTAACAAAGAATGGAGTGATAGGGTTGGACCACGAAACGATGATGTTTAAAGTTGATAAAGATAATAAAAATCAGGCGAGAGAAGTCCTCCTGGCGGTTTATGACGCCTTAAAGGAAAAAGGATACAACCCGATCAGCCAAATTGTAGGCTATATTCTTTCAGGTGATCCTACCTATATAACGAACCACAAAAACGCGCGTAGTGTCATCCGAAAGCTGGAGAGGGATGAACTGCTGGAAGAGCTGGTAAAATCATATCTGGACTACTGAGTGAAAGAACCTTTTTTAAAGTGAACGTAAATAAGCAAGTTTTAATATTACAGTCAGACGGCGAAGATAAAAGGGCTATGCCGTCTGTTCGTTTTTTCACGGAATTTTGCCTGCTGAATTGAGTCTTCGTCCATGCTCCGGGAACAACATCCAAAGTCTTCCGGCTCCGGATCCGGGTGCGCTTAAAACCCATAATTCATTGGTTAATAATACCTTTACTTTTTAAAAAAACTGGGGTATGCTATATAATGGTTTAATTCAGGATGAGAGGAGTTTGAAATATGAAACAATATTTGGAAATTGAAAATGTTTTCGCCAGAGAAATTCTTGATTCAAGAGGAAATCCTACAGTTGAAGTAGAGGTTATTGTAGAGGGCGGTTTTATAGGTCGTGCAGCAGTACCGTCAGGGGCTTCAACAGGTGCCTTTGAAGCAGTTGAACTACGTGACGATGATAAGGGAAGATATCTTGGGAAAGGCGTAGAAAAAGCGGTTAACAATGTAAACGACATAATAGCTCCTGAAATAGAAGGAATGAATGTTTTTGATCAGGTACTAATAGATAAGACAATGATTGAACTGGACGGGACAAAAAATAAAGGAAAGCTTGGAGCCAATGCAATCCTCGGTGTTTCACTTGCTGTTGCGAAAGCGGCTGCGGAAGCTTTGGGACTATCTTTGTATCAATACATTGGGGGTACCAATGCCAAGGTTCTTCCCGTACCCATGATGAATATTATTAATGGCGGTAAGCATGCGGATAACAGCGTTACCATTCAGGAATTCATGATCATGCCGGTTGGCGCAGAAAGCTTCAGGCAAGCGTTGCAATGGTGCGCGGAAGTGTTCCACAATCTTAAAAAGGTATTAAAATCCAAAGGCTACAGTACTGCAGTAGGTGATGAAGGCGGTTTTGCACACAACCTGAAATCCGATGAAGAAGCATTGCAGGTAATAGTGGAAGCTATAAAAGAAGCCGGTTTTGAGCCGGGTAAAGACTTCCGTCTTGCCATTGACGCGGCGGCTACTGAAATGTATGAAGAAGCAAAAGCAAAAGGACAGGAAGGAAAATACTACTTCTGGAAAACAGACGTTATGAAAACCAAGGAAGAAATGGTCAACTTCTGGGAGGCAATGGTATCAAAATATCCGATTATTTCCCTCGAAGACGGTGTTTCGGAAGATGACTGGGAAGCCTGGAAATTGCTTACCGACAGACTGGGTGACAGGATTCAGCTGGTTGGTGACGATCTCTTTGTAACAAATACAGAAAGACTTGAAAAAGGCATTAACATGGGCGTTGCCAATTCAATACTCATTAAAGTTAATCAGATAGGAACATTAACAGAAACTCTCGAAGCAATTGAAATGGCAAACAGAGCCGGATACACGGCTGTTACTTCCCATCGTTCAGGCGAAACGGAAGACACGACTATCGCTGATATAGCAGTTGCCACTAATTCCGGACAGATAAAAACCGGTGCTCCATCCAGGACAGACCGTGTAGCAAAATATAACCAATTGCTCAGAATAGAGGAAGAATTGGACGATGCTACTGAATATCCTGGCCTTAAAGCGTTCTTTAACCTGAAAAACAAGTAATAAATTTGTTTAGTTTTGAATATCAGCGTTTTTTGAAGAGTATATGCGCGGACCGCAAGTTTCGGCCGTTTAAACAACACCCCCGCACGCAAAAGCGGGGGTTTTCCTATTTATTGTCTGAATGTAATATTTAAAACCTGATATTAATATTGTAATTTTTTATAGCAGAACTTTGTTGAAAAATCTGCTAATAATACTTCTTCTTACCCATTAATTCCTGAACAATTCTCAGGGCTTCACCAAAACGCTGGAAGTGTACAACCTCACGTTCTCTTAAAAATCTTAAAGGATCCTTAACGTCAGGATCGTCAGTTAAATTAATCAAATGTTCATAGGTTGCCCGGGCTTTTTGCTCTGCTGCCATATCTTCAACCAAATCGGCAATAACATCTCCCTTTGACTGTATATAAGCTGCAGTAAAGGGCACTCCTGAAGCGTTGACAGGATATACAGCTCTGTCATGGTCGGCGTAATAAGCGCCAAGTCCGGATTTTTCCAGGATATCAACCGGGACTCCCTTGGTCAGCTGTTGAACCATAGTGCCAATCATTTCAAGATGCGCAAGCTCTTCAGTACCAATATCGTTATCAAAAATGCACATTTTTTATACTCAATCCGCACAAGCGGATATTTTTTTATATAGACCTGTTTTAAATACAATAACAATTTGATTAC
>JAAYGP010000388.1 GCA_012727625.1 Clostridiaceae bacterium | reverse complement strand
ATTGTTTGTCCGCTTAACACAAAAACAAAAATACCTGTTATCGCGGAGGCAGATCCAATGGCCGCTGCCCTTTTGAAAATATTAGCAGAATCATCTGCAAATAATAATTTATTTAACAACTCGAATAAAAGAATTACCGCTGTTTGCTTCAATGCGCCTGAAAAATCTTCGCCTGCAATGTTGCCGGCAAAAATAAAAATAAGCATAACAGTCTTTGCTGCATTACTTTTTGGAAAAGATGCATAAAAAGCCAGACCGAATGGCTTTAAAACACCAAACAGTTTTCCCTGGGACATTACACCGGCGGCTATGCACCACATTACCTCAGAAAAGGTTATTTTTCTTAACTGTTCCCAGCAGTAAATCATTTTCTTTCCGGAAAACAAAGATTCCCGGCCGAATACAGATGTGATTTTCATGACTCTATAACCTCCCGGTTTTATCTTTAGTGGCAAATACAATTATACACATTATGAATGTCTGACCTTGTCGTTTTGTATTTTTCCCGGAAATAATGACTAAAAGTTCGCAATGAACATACAACTAACCTATTAACAGTAATTTTTGACACTAAAGAACAAAAAATAACAGACAACCGCAAGTATACATTGCAGCCAGTCTGTTATCAACAACTTTCGATTATAGAAGCCGGTTCCTTTATTTTTAGCATTTGATTGGATTTCAAGTGACTTTATCAGCTCTTTGCCGCTTAATTTTTGTGCATGGGGTTAAGGCCTTTATTCTTCCGGAATAATACCAAGGTTTAATGCAACTTTGTCATACGCGTCCATAGTACATTTTTTACCTGTCCAGCTCTTACATGTCCTGCATGACACTCCCTCATCATCATAGATGCCCCTGGACAAGGAAGAACTAAAATCTCCCGATTTGTAGCTGCTGCAGTTTTCCCCGATTGTTTTCAAATCATGCGGTGTTATTTCTTCTCTCATACATTAACCCTCCGGATTCCGTCATTATCATATGCTTTTACTGATAAAATTAATTATGCCCACATTGAAAAGAATGTATGTGGAAGTATTATATTTTTTTAAGTTTTGCAAAGGAGGCCATAAGTCTCTTCATACCATAATCGTCAAAAATGATTTCCAGAATATAATCATTTTCATTGGGAGCTATTGAAGCAATAGTGCCCGAACCAAACTTCCTGTGGACAACCCTGAGGCCTACTTCAAGGTCATCCCAATCAATATCCGAAGCTTTGGAAAAAATAGCTGCCCGCTGTTTCCAGGTATCCGCGCTGATAATGCCTGTTAAATTATTTAAATCCGTAATATGTTTTTTATCTGCTTCTTCGCTGGCGTAATCCAGCAAATTATCGGGAATTTCCTCTACAAATCTGGATATGCGGTTATATGTTGTGTTGCCGAACAAAGTCCTGCTCTTTGCATGAGTAAGGTAAAGCTGTTTCATTGCCCTTGTTATTCCAACATAACACAGGCGTCTTTCTTCTTCCATTTCACTTTCCTCGCCGATGGAGCGAAAACCCGGAAACAGCCCGTCCTCCATTCCGGCAAGAAACACTACCGGAAATTCCAGACCCTTTGCGCTGTGTATGGTCATAAGCACAACCCTGTCGGGCTCTTCCTCCATGCTGTCAACATCCGCAACCAGGGAAACATGGGCAAGAAAATCTTCCAGGGTGGGGTTTTCTTCTTCATTATTCTGAATAAACTCCAATGCGACAGATTGAAGCTCCCTGATATTTTCAATCCGTGTTTTTGCTTCAACCGTATCTTCAAGCTCCAGTTCCTTTATAATACCGCACTGATCTATAACTGTTTTTATAAATTCAACAAGCCCGGTAAAGGATGAAATGGTTCTGAACGCAGCCAGCTGGTCTGTAATGTTTTTTATCTTTACGGATGTTCTTGCAAGCTCGGGGAACCTGGCAGCTTCAAGCAATATCGAATATATGCTGACCCCCTGTGAAACCGCAAGGGATTCAACCTTTTCCATGGTTGTTTTCCCGATACCCCGTTTCGGTACGTTAATAATTCTCTTCAGGCTTATGTCGTCATGGGGGTTTTGTATAACCCTTAAATAAGCGATAATATCCTTAATTTCCTTTCGGTCATAGAACCTGTGCCCGCCAATTATGCGATAAGGAACCGCCATCTTCATAAAAGCATCTTCCAGAACACGGGATTGGGCATTAATTCTGTATAATACTGCAAAATCCCCGTATTTCGCTTCGCCTTTCCTTATTTTTTCAAGAATGGTGCCTGCGATAAACCACGCTTCCTCCCTTTCGTCAAGGGCTTGGTACACTTTCACTTTTTCTCCCGTATCATTTTCCGTCCAAAGTGTTTTTTGTTTTCTGCCGCAATTATTTTTTATAACCTGGTTCGCGCAATTAAGTATATTTTTTGTTGAACGATAGTTCTGTTCCAGCTTGATTACACGACAGCCCTCAAAATCCTTTTCAAAATCAAGTATAATTCTCATATTCGCACCGCGCCAGCTATATATGGACTGATCATCATCGCCAACCACGCAAACATTGCGATGTTTTCCTGCAAGTATGCTGACCAGCATGTATTGAGCTGTATTGGTGTCCTGGTATTCATCCACAAGTATATATCTGAATTTGTCCCGGTACCAGTCCAGTACTTCAGGATTTTGGGAAAATATTTTCACGGTGTGCATGATAATGTCGTCAAAATCGAGAGCATTATTCATTCTTAATTTTTTCTGGTAGAGTGTATACAGATTTGCAATCCTGCTTTGTCTGAAATCCGCTCCTGCAAGAGTGCTGAAATATTCAGGATCAATCAGTTCATCCTTGGCCCTTCCTATCTGGGCAAGAATCTGTTTTGGAGGGAACGATTTCTCATTGTACTTTAACTGGTTCAAGCAATCTTTCATTACAGTTTCCTGATCTGATGTATCGTAAATAACAAAATTGCGGCTGAAACCAAGCCGTTCAATTTCCTTTCTTAAAATTCTGACACAGCACGCATGAAATGTGCCGTTCCATATATCAAGCGCCCTCATGCCTATAAGCTGCTCAATGCGTGTTTTCATTTCCCTTGCCGCTTTGTTTGTAAAGGTTATGGATAAAATGTTCCAGGGTGCCACACCTTTTTCCTCTATAAGATATGCTATTCTATGGGTAAGGACACGGGTTTTCCCCGAACCTGCCCCGGCCAGTACAAGCAATGGTCCCTCTGTATGCAAAACAGCTTCCTTCTGCTGTGGGTTAAGATTCTTTAGCAAATCCATTATAAGACCTCCGAAATAAAACACAAAAATTTCTTAATAATTATACAGGTTTACAGCAACATTTGCAAACGTTTGTTCTGAACTTGTCAGGCTTCTCTTTATACATCTCCAGGCTTCATTCCGCTAAAGCTTCCGCTATTGCACAATATCTTTATAAAGAACCTGTAAACGGTAACCGTTATTGCTCAATATCCGGGCCGGCTTTGGAAGAACCTGAATCAGGCCAGGGTGTGAACGGTAATGAGGGGTTAACGTTGCAATACAACGTTGTGCTTTTACAGATTTCAAAAATGGTATATAATATGGTTAACTTTCAAAAAATATTATGATACAGAAACTTTGTGAGGTTTTATATATATGGAAAGAATAAATATTCATAATATATTGATTCACAATGTAACAATGCAGGAAGCCGTCGCCCTGGTGCAAAAATGGGTGACTGGTGACTCCGTACACACAATTTTTACACCAAATTCGGAAATTATAATGCAGGCCCAGAGAAATCCGGATTTTAAAAACATTTTGAACAACGCCGACCTTTTAATACCGGACGGGGCAGGTGTCGTCCTTGCTTCAAAAATACTGAAAAGACCATTGAAGGAAAAGGTTTCCGGTATTGATCTGGTAAAAAACCTTTTTGCGGCGGCAGCCAGCAAAAATATCAGCTTTTTTATTCTCGGCGGAGAGCCGGGGGTTGCGGAAATGGCGGCCGTTAATATTATATCTGAATATGGCAAGGTAAATAT
>JAAYGP010000387.1 GCA_012727625.1 Clostridiaceae bacterium | reverse complement strand
CTGAAGAGGATTGTACCTCCATATGGCACCATGGCTTGTTGCTATGATATCAATGGGCAGATTCAATGATTTAATTTCTTCAATTTTCTTTTTCACAAAAGGTGAAAACGGATTAAGAATGTTGGCATAATATTTAATTGCTTCCTCTCACAGCAGGCAATTATCAGCCTTGTCATTAAACAGCTCATCCGTGTGAACAGTTACTTTGTTCATGTAAAAATTTCAGATTTAATAACCTTTTTTTTATTGACATGTTTAAAAGAACATATTATACTATAAATATAGTTATTATAATAACATAAAAACATAAAATCATAATGAGATTGTAAAGTGTTCCCCTGCATCACAGCATGTGCTTAACGGAAACATGGAAGAGTGTGAAGCAAACAGCCTATAGAAGACAACATAAGTATAAAGGAAAAGCGGAGGTGTATAGGTTGCATATATCAAAGGGCGGGCATATTCCCATTTACTATCAGTTAAAGCAAGTGATAATTTCAAAAATCAAAAGCGGTGAATTAAAGGAAAACCAGCAAATTCCAACAGAAGATGAATTCTGCAGAATGTATAATATCAGCAAGGCGCCTGTAAGGCAGGCATTGCAGGAGCTTGAAGCAGAAAACTACATTTATAAGATAAGGGGAAAAGGGTCATTTGTATCATCTAATTACATTAAGCAGCCAATGGCAAAGCTTCAAAGCTTTACAAAAGATATTTTGTCAATTGGCCACCGACCGGGGGCAAAGCTGATTTCCAGAAGTATAATTCCTGCTGATTATGAAGTGGCAGAAGCATTGAATATTGAAGAAGGGGAAAGGGTTTTACAGGGAGTACGCTTAAGGTTTATTGATGATGAAATATACTCATTGAACTATTCGTATTTTTCCATAAACAGGGTTCCGGAAATTGAACAGATGGATTTAAGCGTTCTTTCAATTTACGAGGCTATAGAAAATGAATTGAACTGTGAAATTGTAAGAGCTATTCAAACACTGGAAGCGACAGCTACTCCTCCGGACATATCAAAAATAATCAACAGACAGATAGGTTCACCACTGTTGCTTATGAACAGGGTTACCTTTATAAGAAAGGATTTAAAGGAAATGCCCTTTGAGTACGTTAAGGTATACTTTATGCCGGATAAATACAAATGCGAGGTTCAGCTCAGCAAGTATTAGTTTTGCCGAAAATTTGCAGGGCTTAGGTTAAACTGTTTTCAATGGTTCCATTTCTGGAGAAAGGACTGATATATATGAAAGTGTTTGAAAAAATGTTTGGAGTAAAGGTTCCGGTAATAGGTGTGATACATCTCAGGCCGCTGCCCGGAGCTCCCCTGTATGATGGCGCTTCCGTGCGGGAAATCTCTGAGAAAGCGGTTTCGGATGCGAAAGTAATGGCGGATAACGGAGTTAACGGACTGATCATTGAAAACTTCGGTGACTAGTTGTTTCAGAAAACAGTAGGTCCGGAAACTGTGGCTGCCATGACGTATATCAGCAAGGATATAAAAGACGAAGTTGATGTTCCAATCGGTCTTTGCGTTCTGCAAAGTGACGCGATATCAAGTATAGCCATAGCCAAAGCGGTACAAGGTGCTTTTGTGAGAGTACCATACTATACTGAAACTTCTGTGGTTGACGCGGGCACTATGGAAAGCATCGCCGCGGCAACCCTGCGCTACAGAAAATTTCTTGACGCAAATGTGAAAATCTTTGCCGATGTTCATATAAAACATAGTTATCCGTTAATGCAAAGACCAATTGAATACGCGGCGGAAGATTCCTTCCACAGGGGCCTGGCAGACGCAATAATAATAACGGGCCGCAAGACAGGGGGGAACACCGACCCGGATGACATCAGACGGGTGAGAGAAGCGCTGCCGGAGGTGCCCCTTGTGGTAGGAAGTGGCGTTAATGAGGAAAATGTGGAAAACTACATATCGATGGTTGATGCAATAATTATAGCAACGGGTCTTAACTATGCCGGAAAGGTTGAAGCAGGTCCGGACCCGGAACGAGTGCGTAATTTTATGAAAAAAATGAAAGAGTTAAGAAAAAAATCTGAAAACTATCCGGTTCTTTTTGAATAATCGGTGAGGTTTGAAACCGGAAATAATCCAGCTTATCATTACAAAAACCATAGTGTGAGGAGAGATTTCATGTGAATAAAATTCAGGAAATGAACATGCTTTTTGGAACGACAAAACCCATTATAGGAATGCTGCACTTAAAGCCACTTCCAGGCTCACCGATTTATGACGGAAAGGGTTTGGGCAAGGTGATTGACGTGGCTTTAAAGGATGCTCAGGCTCTCGTTGATGGTGGGGTTAATGCGCTTCAGGTGGAAAACTACAACGATCCCTCATATTTTCCGAATGACGCCCCGCCGGAGACCATTTCAGCCCTGACAATTGTTGCCCACGAGGTCCGGAAAAGGTTTCCGAAGATTCCCATGGGTATTTGCCTCCTGGCGGATCCTGAGGCGTCCATAGCAGTCGCTCACTGCGTAGGGGCGCAGTACATAAGGGCTACATTCTTTACGGAAGCCTCAGTTGACGTATCGGGACTTGTAACCCGTCTTCCCCATGCAATTCTAAGGTACAGAAAGTTTTTAGATCCATCAGTAAAAATTCTTGCGGACGTGCATATCAAGCATTCGGCTCCCTTAGGTGTAAGACCCATTGAAGAAGCAGCATATGACGCGGCATATTTTTTGGCGGACGCAATAATAATCAGCGGAAAACATACGGGAATGCCTACCAATATTGAAGAAGTCAAAAGAGTCAAGAAGGTGCTTCCTGAATTTCCTGTGTATATCGGCAGCGGAATTAATGCAAAGAGTGTTGAAGAGTTTTTTGAATATGCCGATGGAGCAATTTGCGGCAGTTCATTGAAATGTGACGGAATATCGACAAATGAAGTTGATGTAAACAGGGTTAAGGAATTTATGAATGTAGTTGAAAAAATCAGAAAAAAACAAAAATGAGGTTCATGTTATGGATAAAATTTTGTGTTTTGGAGACTGTAATGTGGACATACTGATTCCCATCAATGAAATACCTGTTGAGGGGGGCTGCACAATCAGCTCTGAGTATATCATTAATATGGGCGGCTCCGGGTTAAACACTGTTGTCGCAATGAACCGGCTGAGACTTAAACCTGTAATGATTAGCCAGGTGGGCAGGGATATTTTTGGCTCACTTCTGTTGAATTTTTTAAAGACCCAGGGTTTGGATACCGATTATATCAATGAGTCTGATTTCCCGACAGGACTTGTAGTTGGTCTTGTTGCTCCCGACGGGGAAAAAAGGTGGATATCTGTTCGCGGAAACGCTGCCGATTTGCATATTAAGGAATATGACACAAATCTTCTGCGACAGAGCAATGTGCTGTTCATATCCGGGGTTAATCTGGTTGAAAAAGGCCCCAGCAGAGAGACCGCAATTATGATGGCACGCCATCTCAGGGAAAAAGGAGGGATAGTATTTCTTGATCCAAATATACGTGTTCCCACATGGGAAATTGACGATGATGTGAAAGGCGCATTTGAAAGAATATACTCCTATATTGATGTTTTGCTTCCAAACGAAAAAGAGCTTGAACTTCTCGGGGAAAAACAGAATGTGCATGAGTCGGCATTATCGGTTCTTTCCAGTGGTGTCTCATCTATTTGGGTCAAGCTCGGCGGAAAAGGATGCGCATATTATACTAAAAACAGTTCAATAACATTTCCGGCAAATAAGGTTAAGGTGGTTGATACCAGTGGAGCTGGTGACGCGTTCAACGCAGCTGTCATCTATGGCACTGTTTCCGGCTTTTCCGCTGAAGAAACAGGCATCTTTGCCAACTTGTTTGCAAGCCACGTCGTTACTAAATATGGCACAACTCAGGCACTTCCAGGCGACATTGATATTGAATGCATGATTTTGGAGACTAAAAAAAGCACTTAATTTACTTCATGAGGACATATAAAGCAGGCTTTCCTGAAAAAATTACATTTTGCTATGTAAGGAGAGAAGAATATGAAGAAAATTTCTTTATTGTTAGTTATTGCTGTCGCTGTTATGATGTTTGCCTCATGTGCAACACCAACGGGTAAATCAGGTGGTGATAAAAAATACGCTATTGTCACCAATGATGCCATCGGGGACAGAGGTTTTGTAGACATGGCCTATGAAGGCATCAAAAAGGCCAGTGAGGAGTTTGGAATTGAGTTTAAAGTGTTTGAATGTCACGCCGATACATCCATGTTTTTGGATAACTTAAGAGCTGCCGCTTCCGAATATGATGTCATTTTCATTGTTCCGGGATACTTCTTTGATAAGGAGCTGGAAGAGGTCAAGGAAAATAACCGGACAGGACATATATTTATGTCGATGGCATTACCCAAATGGAAAATGTAAAATCCGCCGTATTCAAGCAAAATGAAGGCGCGTTTCTGGCAGGTGCTCTTGCCGCTCTTCTGACACAGGAAACCTCCATTGATAAAATTAACGCTGAAAAAAAAGTTGGTTTTGTAGGCGGAGCGGACATGCCGGTCATCAGGGACTATCAGGCCGGATTCGAGCATGGCGTCAGATACACGGACTCCACGGTGGAAGTTATAGCAAGGTATGCGGGAGATCACTATGACCCGGCTAAGGGTAAAGAAACTGCCTACATGACTATCCAAAGCGGAGCTGATGTCATTTTCCAGGCTGCCGGCCCAACCGGTCTTGGCATACTGGAAGCTGCGAAGGAATATAACTTTTATGCAATTGGTGTTGATACGGACCAGGGTTATCTGCATCCGGGCTACATAGTATCCAGTATGCTTAAACGTGTTGATACCGCCGTATACACCATTGTAGAAAGCATTCACAAAGGAGAAGCCATTGAGGATGTTTACACATTCAGCGTTGCCAATAATGGTATAGGGCTTGCCCGTAATGAATATTATGACCAGATAGTTCCCCAGGCGATTAAGGACAGGATTGATGAAATAGAACAAAAAATTGTAAACGGAGAAATTGAAGTGGACACATACGAATAATCAACTCAGATACACTCTCCCGGATTCGCCGGGAGAGTGTTGTAAAAATGGGTTTGACACATTGCGCAAGTCGACACGGTACTCATCAGTTATACCGGTAGAGTTTTAAAAACCTGGGAGGCTTTTTTCATGAACTGCATAGTTGAAATGAAAGGCATAAGCAAAACATTTCCCAATAATATACGGGCCCTGAAAAACGCAAACCTTATGCTGAAACAAGGAGAAATACATTCCATAGTCGGCGAGAACGCCGCGGGAAAGACTACGTTAATGAACGTACTATATGGTATTGTTCGTCCTGACAGTGGTGAAATATATATAAAAGGTGAGAAGAAAAACATATCACACCCGGAAGACGCGATAAAATCCGGTATTGGTATGGTTCATCAGCATTTTAAGCTTGTTCCTGAGTTTAATGTTCTGGAAAACATTATTCTCGGGAAAGAGCAGGATTATATTAAGAGTGGCTGGCGTGTGGATTACAACAAGGCCGAAGCTGCAGTTAAGGACATTTGCAGAAAGATCAAAGTTAACCTTAATCTTAATGATAAGACTGAAATGCTTTCAATTGGAATACAGCAGAAAATCGAAATTATCAAAGCATTGTTCAAAGGCGCGGAAATTCTTATTCTTGATGAGCCTACATCAGTTTTGGCTCCAAATGAGGTTTCGAATTTCCTGGCGTTTTTGAAAGATCTCAGAGAACAAGGTTGTACCATTATATATATATCACACAGGTTAAAGGAGATATTTGAAATCTCGGACCGCATTACTGTAATGAGGCATGGTGAAACAACAAAGACGCTTAAAACCGAAGAAACCACCATTCAGGAAATCTCAAGCCTCATGATTGGAAAAGAGTTCAAAAAAAAGTCTCCACAACAAAAACCCTTTGCCCAATCGGAATCTGAAGTTTTAAAGATTTTGAACCTTACTGTCAGGGACAAGTCAGCGAGACTTGAGAATATCAGCTTTTCAATACGTGAGGGAGAAATACTCGGCATTGCAGGTGTGGAAGGAAACGGACAGGTTGAACTTGCTGATTCGATAATCGGCCTGCAGGATAAAATTGAAGGTGAAATTTATTATAAAGGGCAGTTAATAAATCATCACAGTACATACCAAAGACGAAAACTTGGGGTACACTATGTGCCGGACGACCGGATTAAAAAAGGCCTTGCTCTTGACGCGGGCATGAATGAAAACGCAATTATGGGATATCATAAGGATTCTTTTTTACGTAAGAGGAAATATTTTCTTGACCGGGAAAGTTCCAGAAAATTTACTGAGGATATTGTTGAGAAATACAGGGTGGAGGGGATGAATAGCCCTTATGATTCTGTGCAGAACCTTTCGGGCGGTAATATGCAGAAGCTTATCATCGGAAGGGAAATGATTAAGAACCCGCCTTTTCTGATTCTTGCCCAACCTACTGTTGGTCTGGATTTTGGCGCTCAGGCGTATATTCATCAGAAAATAAAGGAGTTAAGCGAAAAAGGGACTGCATTTCTCATTATAAGTGAAGATCTGGATGAACTGATGAATCTTTCGGAAAGAATTCTGGTATTATACCGGGGTAAAATTGCGGGTGAGTTTTCAGCTGTGAACGGTTATGACGAAAAAGAGATAGGATACTGTATGACGGGGGTGAAGGGCTATGAAGAATAGAATCGCACTGCAAAAGCTCATGCCCTCAGGATGGTTTTTAACCATGTTGTTAATAATTGCAGGATGGAGCCTGATTATCCTTTTTGGACGGGAAAACCCTTTCAGCGTTTTTTTCTATATTGGCCAGGGTTTTTTGGGTAGTACATATTCCCTGTTCTCCACCTTTAACAAGCTGTTTATATATGTTCTTGCCGCTTTGGCGGCCAGCATTCCTGCATGGGCGGGCATGTGGAATGTCGGCGGGGAAGGCCAGCTTGTGCTTGGTGGTTTTATGGCGGCGTGTTTTGCCACATCCGTAAATACGGGAACTCAGGTTTTGAATATACTGCTGGTGCTTATGTTCGCTGCCCTTTGCGGCGGTCTTTGGGCGTTATGGCCGGCGTGGTTCAAAGTTCGCTGGGGAGTCAACGAAGTTGTTACAACGCTTATGGGAAATTATCTGATCGATCTTTTTACCATGTATATGGTCAACTTCCCTTTGCGTGAAAAAGGCTCAACCTGGCCCCGGATGGCATATATACCAAAGAACTACGAATTGAAAACCATAGGAAACCTGGATCTTTCATATACGTTCCTGATATCTGTAGTAGTTGTTGCAGTAATGGAGATTATAAGGCGTTACAGCATAGTCGGATATGAGTTTCAGTTAACAGGAAAAAACAGCGTGTTTTCAAAACAGGGAGGAGTCAGGATTGACAGAATAAAAGTGTGGTCCATGTTTATCGGCGGCGCTTTTGCAGGTCTTGCGGGTGGTCTTTTGGTTCTTGGCCTTAATACAACCTTTATTGCCGGGTTTTCTCCGGGTTACGGAAATGTGGGGCTTTTGATTTCATTGATAGGAGGGAATATGCCGCTGGCCATCCTGGGTATTGCTTTCAGTTTCTCAGCTTTGCAGGTTGGTTCGCTTAATATGCAGATATACACAAAAATACCTCCCGAAATTACGGGCGTGCTCCAGTCGATAATGG
>JAAYGP010000386.1 GCA_012727625.1 Clostridiaceae bacterium | reverse complement strand
ATATATATATATAATACAATCAGAGCTTTATCGGAAAAAATAATGAGTACCGAAACCGGTGTAAGTCCTGTAAATCTGGAAAAAATATCAAGAGGTTCTGAAACTGAAAAAACTGATAAATCTTTAACTGGTATTCATATTGAAAAAACATCCTATAATAATATATTGTTGTTGGGAGCAACAGGGTTCCTGGGCATTCATATTCTGGACTATTTGCTGAATCTCACAAACAGCGGAATATTCTGCATTGTCAGAGGTGAAACGCTAATCCGTGCTAAAGACAGGCTCAGGAAACTTCTGTCCTATTATTTTCCTGGCAGATACGCAGATATGCCTGAAAACAGAGTGTTTGTCCTGAAAGGTGATATAACGGAAAAAAACTTTGGGCTTTCAGACAATAAGCATCAACATATTGTAAAGAATATTGACGCTGTTATCCATACGGCAGCCCTGGTAAAATACTACGCAGACTATTCAGAATTTGAAAGGGTAAATGTTTCCGGAACACGAAATATCACTGAGTTTGCCTTTGCCAATAATCTGCCTTTATTTTATGTTTCAACAATGGGTCTGGCTACTCATTACTTAACAGCTCAGAAACAGAACTTCACTTTTTTAGAAAATGATTTATATAACAGTGAAGCATATGAACATAATCTTTATATTAAAAGCAAATATGAAGCAGAAAAGCTTATAAACCAATTCATCACGCAAGGGCTTCAGGCAGCAGTCTTCAGGGTGGGAAATTTAACAGGCAGATACTCGGATGGTCACTTTCAGATAAATATTCAGGAGAATCATTTCTATAATGTTCTTAGAACAATTTTAAGCATTGGAGCTGTTTCCGGCAATGTTCTGGATACAGAATTTGATCTCACGCCAGTGGATTTATGCAGCAAAGCTATTGTTGAAACAGCTTTTACAAAGGACTGCCTGGGCAGAAATTTTCACATCTACAATCACAACACGATTAGTGTTGACAGATTACTGAACTTGCTTGATTCTGTAAATATTCATATAAAATCGTTGAAGAAAGATGAATTTCAGGCGCTTATCAGGGAATTGTCAATGAAAGGCAGTGTGAATCTTGGCGGAATAGCAAATGATTTGGATGATGAGTATCAATTGGATTTTGGCGGCAGTGTTAATGTGGATTCCCGCTTCTCTGTCGGTTATCTGAAAAAACTGGGCTTTTACTGGCCGGTTATAGATGAAGAATATATTCAGAAATTAATAAAATATATGAAAACCGTTAAGTTTATAGTTTAAATTTTCAAGGGTGGTAGTTTATATGGATTTTAATTTTCTATTGCTGAACTTATCTTTTGTACTTCTTCTTGGAATACTAATCTATGTTGCAAGCTTTAAACAAAAAAAGCAGATACATTATGCGTTTATATCCATGATAATTTCAATATTAATATGGACATTCGGGTATTTGGGGTTATTCTATGGATATTTTACTTGTGGCTATGACCTTACTTTTTTTATAAAAATAATATTGACAGGTGTTGTTATAACCCCGTTAACTGTATACTATTTAGGATATATTTTTGCATATACAAAAATTAGATTTACAATAAAGCATATTGTGTTATATATTATTCCGCTTATATCATTAATTCTGATTTACACCAATGAGTATCATGGATTGTTCTATACATATTTTTCTGCTGAAAATGTAATGTACAGAGCCTATGGAAGCTGGTCAATCATACATATTATTTACTCTTATGCATTAATTCTGATTGGTTTGTGCCAATTATTATATTTTACGATAAAAAACTCAGGCTTTTTTTCAAATCAATCAAAACTTATAATCCTGGGTATAATAATCCCTTTCTCAATAAATATACTTATAACCTTTCAAATAAGAAAGGTACCATATTATTATGAATCAATATCATTCTCCATAGCCGTTATTTTTTTCACATTCGCTATATTTAAATTTCAGTTTCTGAACATCACACCAATCGCCCTGCAGCGTATTGTGGATTTAATTTCCGACAGCTACATTGTAATAAATGACAACTTTGATATTATTGACTATAACAAGACATTTATTGATACCTTCAATAGCGTTCTTTCCATTAAAAGAAACGAGAAACTTATTGATACACTAAAAATTAATTCGCGAATGAACCTTAATAAGGATTTATTATTTGACAATATTAATTATGCGATTGAAAAAAGAAGAACCGTCTCCTTTGAACAACATATAGAAGGGAAAAATTTCGACAGGCATTTCAGTGTTGAAATTACACCCATTTATTCAAATGACAGCACAATCGGAACCATTATTCTGTTAAAGGATATTACTGACCATAAACGTAATATCGAAACAATAAAAAGAAACCAGCAGATTCTTATGGAGCGTGAACGCCTTGCGTTTTTGGGTGAACTTATCGGCGGCATCGCGCATAACTTGAAGACACCCATCATGTCTGTCTCCGGCGGGCTTGAAGGTTTATATGATCTTATTGAGGAATATGACGAATCAATTGATGATATAAATGTAACATCGGAGGATCATCACCAGATAGCAAAAGAAATGAAAGACTGGATATTTAAATTGAAGCCTCATCTTTCATATATGTCGGAAGTCATATCAACAGTTAAGGATCAGGCAGTACACCTTAGTGCGGTAACGTCATACTCATTTTCACTGAACGAACTGGTTAAGAGAATTGAAATCCTGGTTAAGAACAAATTAAAGATTCACCATTGCATGTTAAATCTGGATGTCAGGGCGGACGACACGGTGGAAATATTCGGAGACATAAGCAGCCTGGTCCAGGTTCTTGATAACATTATTATCAACGCAATCGAAGCATATAACGGAGCAAGAGGTGAAATCGATTTAATAATCGAGAAAGTGGATGAAAATAATATTCTGTTTACAATCAAGGACTACGCTTACGGAATGGATGAAGAAGTTAAAAACAAATTATTCAAGCAGATGTTAACCACCAAGGGCAAGGATGGAACCGGGCTTGGCTTATATATGTCATACTCCACAATCAAAGGAAGATTCGGCGGTAGTATATGGTTCGAATCAGAAAAAGGAAGCGGAACAACATTTTATATTCAAATCCCCAGGAGGTTTGAGAATAATAATAATAATGAAAACCAAACGAAAAGCGTAAAAGTCATGTAGCTGTGCTTTTTTACCCTACACTCCGCCTGCTGCGCTTAAACAGAGCATAAAAGACCATGTTCCGAAATTGGACATGGTCTTTTCATAAATTTTTTCCGCGTATCTCATTGTTTCTCAACTTAAAAACAATCAGATTTACCTTCTGCCTCTTGCTTGAGAAATTGCGAACTGTATTGCTTCTCTCAATTCTGTGTTTTCTTCTGACGTATTTGATAAAAGCCATTGCAGTTGAGCAACTTCATGGTCTTTTCCGGTCACAGCGATTGATTTTACAGCTTCAAGCTGCACTTATTCATCAGGATCCCGCATTAATGTTGT
>JAAYGP010000385.1 GCA_012727625.1 Clostridiaceae bacterium | reverse complement strand
GTTATTGCCGGTGAATAAACCGCTCCTCCTGCACAGGGGCCCATAATTACTGATATTTGTGGGATTACGCCTGAAGCTAAGGTATTTCTGTAAAATATTTCCCCGAAACCGCTTAAAGCATCAATCCCTTCTTCAATTCTTGCCCCGCCTGAATCATTTATGCTTATTAATGGTACACCCATTTTTATTGCCATATCCATTACTTTCGTAATTTTTTTCGCGTGCATCTCTCCGAGAGAGCCGCCTATGACAGTAAAATCCTGTGATGAAACAAAAACAAGCCGTCCGTTAACAGTCCCATATCCAGTAACAACTCCGTCACCCGGAATCCTTTTTTTCTGCATTCCGAATTCAACACTTCTTGCTTCAACAAATGCATCAATTTCAACAAAGCTGTTGGGATCCATCAGCATTTGGATTCTTTCCCTGGCGGTATTTTTTCCTGCATCGTGCTGTTTTTTAATGCGATCCTCTCCACCGCCAAGAGCAACTTTCTGCTTCCTGGCGTTAAGATCGCTTAACTTATCCATTGTAGCCATCTTACCCACCTCTTAAAAATAAAATTTAGATATACCGATTAAGATATTTATATAATGCTTAAGGCATCACTTTCCTGCCTGATAAGCGGAAATCCGCCGTATAATAATGGAGGTTCCTGATACAATTGCCGTTACAAAGTTGATTATACAATAATTATCCCGCTTTAATGCGAGGTAATATGACCAGATGATCGCAATTAAAAAAATTATATCGCAAAATAATTATCTTTGCAATAATTTAGCAAGAATATTCAGCATTTTGGCAACCAGTGAGTTTCTGTTCATACCCTGATTCAGTTACTTACAGGTAAGATATTGTGCAATAGCGGAAATAAGAGCTTCATTCCGCTAAAGTTTCCTTCTATTGCACAATAACTTAAAACAGAATCTGTGAAAAGCAACACCCGGACCACTCGCTGTTTTGCATGAAACTCTGAATAGTAAAGACTACTTCAGCCTTTCAATACAAACAAGCATCGGAGGATTATTTGGCAGGTTCAGGAACTTGGTTAGCATTACTGCAAATGATTTTGAATCTATCTTTGGCAGTTCTTTTAAAATATAATCTCTCTCTGAAAACCCGGTATCGCCGCCGTGATATATTACAATAATTATTAGTCCGTGCACAACCAGATTTTCCATTGCTGCATAAACAGCTTTCATTGTGGTCTCTCCGGTTGTAGCAATGCTGTGATCCCCCCCTGGTCTGTATCCAAGATTAAACATAACAAGCTTAACAGGTTCTTTTATGTATTGAGCCATGTTTTCATGACCGTCACAAATCAAAATACACCTTTTTTCAAGGTTTTTTTGTGATAGTTTTTCATCTGTTTTTTCAAGTGCTATACTCTGTATATCAAAAGCATATACTTTTCCGGTTTTGCCGACCAGTTCAGCGAGAAAAACTGTGTCATTTCCGTTTCCCATGGTTGCGTCAACAACCGTGTCCCCCTCTTTTACAACCATGCGCGCATATTCATGAGACTGTGCCAATGCCTGCTTTAAAACCACTTTTATCTCCCTGCCTGTAAACATTCATAATATGCTTTTTCCAATAAAAAAAAGAATAACTTTGCCTTAGATATTTTAGCACAAAATTATTACCATTATCTATATATACACCATATTGGCTTTTGAATTTTTAATCTTTGGGTATCGCACAATATTCATGGCTGCCTGTAAAACTGAATCAAATTGTTGTATGATATGAATAGTAAAAGTTTAGCTTTAGGAATTAGTTTATTAGGGCAATGATTTTAAAAGATAAAAAAGGATTTCATAATTGCTGAACCCCCCCCATGCATCTTTAACTTAATTAAACAGCATTTGTTTCCAATCTGAGTTTATCAGATATCATAGCAATAAATTCTGAGTTTGTAGGCTTTCCTTTTTTAGTATTAATGGTGTAGCCGAATAAATCATGAATAGCATCCACTTTTCCCCTTGTCCAGGCCACTTCAATAGCGTGGCGTATAGCCCTCTCCACACGGCTTGGCGTTGTTTTGTACTTTTTGGCGAGCTCCGGATAAAGCCGCTTGGTTACCGAACTTATAAGATCAAGATCATTAACTACAAGCAGTACCGCATCACGCATATACTGAAAACCTTTTATATGCGCAGGAACGCCCACATCTCTCATAATTTTGGTAACGCGATTTTCAATACTCTGATGCTTCGGGACCTGATGTTTAAGTAATGATTTTGCAGCTTCGGTCTGGTTGATCATTACTTCTCCTTTTCTCAGCTGACGTATTCTTTCCACAAGAATTTCAAGATCAAACGGTTTGACAATGTAATATTCCGCGCCAAGGTTTACAGCCTGCTGGGTTATTTTGTCCTGTCCTACGGCTGAAAGAATGATAAACATAGGTTTTTCCGAGGCAGGAACCTTGTGGTAATGTTCTAAAACCGCCAATCCATCCATGTGAGGCATTATGATATCCAGTATAACAATATCGGGTTTCAGCTCATTAATTAATCTGACAGTTTCAAACCCATCTTCTGCCCTGCCTGCAACTTCAATATCATCAATACTTGACAGGAAATCGCAGACTATTTCGCCGAATTCAATGTTATCATCAGCCACCAATACTCTGATTTTTTTCACCACTATATCACTTCCTTTTATTTTGCTAATATAGAAACATTATATTTCCACTTTCGCCATAATGCAAGGTTTTCCAGCAAAACTTTCTATAACCCCTTATATTTTAGGATTATAGACACATTTTCCTTTCAGGAAATAAAATAACAAAAATGCAGGGAATGTCTTTATAAAGAAACGTAGCAGAAAGGACACTTCTTTCTGTACTGCTTTCCCTGCGTTGATTTCTATGATTTTACAATTAGTTTGCGATTATTTATATTGCGACTGTTCAGGTTTACAATCAGTTTGCGATAATTTGTATTGCGCTTATTCCGGTAAGAATATTCAGTTCTATAATCTGAGCTGCGTTTTTATAATTTTCTGAATAGTATTCATTATTGTTCTGTTTCATTGTGATATTGTGAAATGTAATATCTGTGAGCAATTTCCCGCTTTTAACCTTTAAACCTGCATTTTCAGGTATGTAAACTGCCAGATCAGCAGCTCCGGCACGCACGGAAATTTCAGTGTTGATGTCCTGTTCCCCGATAATAAGGTCAAGATCTCCTGCCCCGATTGTCAGACTAATTTTTTCGGTTGAAACGGAAGTTAAGTCAAGCTTTCCGTCGGCAGCGCCAATATTTCCTTCTATTTCCCACAAAAAGCCGGGATTCATATGCAGATTAAAATCCCTGACGGTATTAACTTCGTCATATCTTCCGCGACTGTATTCTATAATTGTTAATTTCCCCTCGCTGATACGCTGCCTCAGATTTGGTATGTTTGAATCCGCTTTTACGAATAAATCCCTGCTTCCTTCCGATAGATTCAGGTTAACAGCACCAAGATTCAATATAATTTTTCCTTTTTCGGCTTCCTTTGGAATGGCAACTTCGTTTTTAAAAGGCTCTGTGTTTTCCGATTTTAATTTATTTTTATATGTGCCAGAAAAAAAACTGTTTCTAAAAGGGTGGTCCGGTTCATTTCCCTTATAAATGCCAAACCCTGTAAATATCACCAGGGCCAAAGTCCAGACTATTATATTCAGGATCTTTTTTTTACCTGTCATCAGGGTAATTCCAACTGCCACAAAAAATACAGGCCATAGTGTTTTTATTGATTCAACCCAATTTATTGCAATAAGGCCTGTAATATCAATAATCCATGCAATTCCTGCAAGTATAAGAACAATACCTAAAAAATCAGCTTTTTTCATTGTTGATGCCCCCAGTTTTTATATATTAAATAAGATCCGGCAACAACCAGAACCACAGGAAGCAAGTATCGGAAATCAAACCAACCGAAAAGAAGTTTTACAAGGGTTAAAACACCAACAATTATTAATACGACTCCGATTATCATACGGGTTTTTTCAGGGTTTGGCGGATTTTTGTCATTGAACCCCGGATTATTCATTGCCTCCCGTAATTCATATTCCGTAGGTATTATCAGGCAGCATACTCCATAAGCAATTAAACCGGGAATGACATTAGTGGCAAGAATCGCCATAGCTGCCAACAGTCTTAAAAGCCATATATCAATATTCGTGTATGCGGCAAGGCCTGAACATACTCCACCGAAGACCCTGTTTTTTGTGCTTCGGTATAATCTTCTGTTCATAAAATCACCTCAATAGCAACTTCTTTATACTAATTTACGATATGGCGGAGTAAATGTCTGATAATCAATTATTTCATTTCTTCCCACTGCATTATTCTGGCTGCTATCTCCGCAAAAATCGGTGCTGCTGATGTTCCACCCCCTGAACCATCTTCAACAAAAACACACATGGCATACCTGGGTTCCTTGTAAGGAAAATATCCTGTAAACCAAGCGTGAATTATTCTTCTGTCTCCCTCAAACAAACCTGTCTCCGCACTTCCCGTCTTGCCCGCAGAACCCCCGTAACCTCCAATATCAGCTTTTTGCCCGGTCCCGCTTTCCACCGTTGCTTCCATCATCTCCATCAGTTTTTTCGCGGTTTCTCTTGAAATTACCCGTTCCCATTCCCTCTTTTTTAAATCACGGATTATATCACCGTTTTTATTAACAATACTGTCCACCAGGTTCAGATTATTCCTGATACCACCGTTTGCAATAATGGCTGCCATGCCCGCTGCCTGGATTGGAGTTATAAGTATTTTACCCTGTCCTATGGACAAATTGGCTATATTTCCGTCTCCGATGAGCTCCTCCTTATCAGGCAGAAGTCCTTCATATTCAGGTATTTTTTGATAAGTCAATCCGGTCACCGAACCCAAGCCAAATTTTTCAGCTGTAGCCAGCAGTTTTTCCGCACCTATAACAAGCCCAAGCTGAATAAAATAACTGTTGCAGGATTGGGCAAAACCATATTTCAGATTCAAAATTCCATGCCCGCCATTATCATAGTTCCAGCATTTAAACATCTGATCCCCAATCATGCAGAATCCCGGGCAATTAAAGGCTGTATCAGGATCCAGATTTTCTTCAAGGGCTGCGGCAGTGGTTATAATTTTAAATATTGATCCCGGGGTATACCCGGCTATGGCTCTGTTAAACAAGGGTTGTCTCCTGTCATTAAGGTATTTTGATACCTCTTCCGGGTTAAAACCCGGCCGGCTTGCAAGAACCAATATATCACCGGTTAATATGTCAATTATCACAACCGCACCCGAATCCACCATATTATCCATCACTTCCTCGGCAAGTTTCTGCATATGGAAATCAAGTGTCAGTTTAAGACTTAACGGGCTGTTTGAGTTAACCTCCCTGATTTGATAACCGTATTCTTCAAGATACTGATTTTTTGCATCGGCAACAGACAGGGCAAAAACGCTTTTTTTTGAATTCAGAATATCCTGGTAAATTTTTTCAATCCCGACAATTCCATTGGTTGATGTTTCATCAGTATAACCAATCAAGTGAACCGCAGGCATATCCGCGTCAGCCCGCTTTCGGCGCTCTACAACTGAAACACCTCTGGCTTTCAGATCAATTAATTGTTTGGCTCTTTCCCTGTCTATTAAATAGACCCTTGGTTCAGAATTGAAAACGGAAAAATTAATGAATTCATCGCTGTCCACACCCAGGATACCGGCAATATATTCTCTTTCTTTTTTTTCACGGGTAAAAACAGCAGGTTGAAGCACTGCAATATACTCAACACTCCTGTCTGTGAAAGAAATCAT
This sequence comes from Clostridiaceae bacterium, assembly GCA_012727625.1. Taxonomy (GTDB): domain Bacteria; phylum Bacillota; class Clostridia; order DSM-8532; family DSM-8532; genus JAAYGP01. The sequence continues at coordinate 12,746 of JAAYGP010000385.1, read as the reverse complement.
ATTTCTGTCAAGTATTTGGCCTCTTTCCCTGTATATTTCGGTTATCCGGCTTCTTTGCCTGAAAGCTGCGGATGAATAAGCATCATGACTTAAAACCTGTATCTGGTATAACCTGATGCCAGCGGCAATAATTGAAACTGTTAAAGCGTAAAGTATTATTAATACTCTGCCTTTTTTCATAAAATCACCCTGCTCAGCAAAACATGATAATCTCTTATGAATTATCCCGGAAAAGACTCAGCTTATACATTCCGGAAGAAACAAATTATTGATGATTACTTTTACTTTTGAAAAACCGCAGGGTGATATTATAAATAACGTGTATTGATATTCAGATTAATCTCATGTGAAGCGCTCCTTTCACCTGATAGCTGAAAGGCTTTCATATAACCTAGGATTTACACTGGAATAAAATATTTACCCGCTTTTTCAATATCCATTTTTATCTGATTTATTAAATCCTCTCTTTTGTCAAATTTTTTTTCATTTCTCAGCTTTTTTATAAAAAACACTTCAATGTCCTTTCCGTACAGTTCGCCGTCAAATCCAATCATGTGCGTTTCAAGGGTTACTTCCTGTTCCTTTTTAAGAGTGGGAGACATACCAACATTGGTTACACTTTTATACCATTGTCCCTGATAAAGAGTTCTTGTGATATACACGCCCGGAGCAGGCATAACAAGATATTTTTCGGGAATAAGGTTTGCTGTGGGAAAACCCATTGTTCTTCCGATTTTTTTTCCTGTAATAACCTTTCCGGGAACAGAAAAATTTCTTCCCAGAAGATCATATGCCTTTTCCATTTTGCCTTTCATTATGTATTGCCTTATCAGCGTGCTGCTGGCAGTTTCTCCCCTTACCCTGACAGGCGGAATAACAATTACCTTGAATCCGTATATTTTACCCAGTTTTTTAAGAAGTTCGCTGTCTCCCTTGCACATGTAACCAAACCTGAAGTTAAAGCCAATAACAGCCAATTTTATACGCATTTTCCCAACCAGAATTTCCTTTATAAAATCTTCAGCGGATATATGGGAGAATCCCTCGTCAAATTCCTGGAGATACAGTGTTTCAACACCCGCCTTATCCAAACATCTGATCTTGTGATCCATAGTCATTATTAAGGGTGTAAACAGCTTTTTACGAAGAATGTTCTCAGGATGTTTTTTAAATGTATAAACTACACTATTTAGATCATGAATCCGGCATTCGTTAAGAAGTGTGTTAATCAATGCCATATGGCCCCGGTGAAGCCCGTCAAAATTTCCAAGACCTATACCGCAGTTTTTTGCAGATGTCGGATTAAACCCGTTTTCCAATACCTCCATTATTATCCCTCTCTTTTGCTGCAAACATATTTTGTTCAGGATAGCAAATAAAAATTTAAGCTCTTACAGCGTGTACCACATTTTGCCTGTGTGCCGGTTCCGGTGGCATCCGGTAAATTCCCGGGCTCTCAACCATTTTACCTTGCGTGTTTCAATTTCTAAAAAGCGCCTGTTATTGTTTTTGGCTGAGCAATCACATCAGATACCTATTTTTTAACCTGCCCGGTAAGGGCCTGTGGATTCTTCACAAGGAGTTTTTCAGATCTTATCATAATATTACCATCATCTGGGAAAACTAAACCTATTCCAAGAAACAATCCCTTTTCTGAATAGACCCTGACTCTTGACTTGCCGTGACTTGACTTATTGCCTTTTATCATTACGGGCATACCGTTTACGTATTTTTTAATTTGACTGTCATCCACAATCACCGAAGAATAATCCGTAAACAGAACATCCATGGGTTTCAATGCGGAATTCAAGGCATTCTCCGCGCATAATCCTTTTATTTCCTCAGGAGTCAGCCCCTCACAAACTGAAAACGGACCTGCCTGTGTCCTTACCAAAAAGGACATATAGGCTCCGCAGCCAAGAGTTTTACCAATATCATGGCATAAGGTGCGTATATATGTTCCTTTTGAGCATCTGACCTCAAAGCGTAAAACCGGATTTTTAAGGTCCAGTTCAGCATGCAAAAGCTTCAGGCTTTTAATATTAACTTTCCGCTCCTTGCGTTCTATTTCTATTCCTTTTCTGGCCAGTTCGTAAAGTTTTTTCCCTTTTATCTTAACAGCCGAAAACATTGGCGGAATCTGTTCGTATTCTCCGGTAAAATCCCGGAATACAGCATTAATAGCATCTATATCAGGCCTAATATCGGATTCTTCAACAATTTCCCCATCACCATCCTGGGTGTTGGTTGAAATCCCTAATATCATTTCAGCCCGGTAGACTTTATCAAAATTCTGGAAATATTCAATGGTTTTCGTTGCTTTTCCGAAACAAACAGGAATCAGCCCGCAGGCGGAAGGATCAAGGGTGCCCCCATGGCCAATCTTTTTAACACCAGTCAGGCTTCTAAGCCATGCCACTACATCAAATGAAGTCATATCCGGCGGTTTGATAACCAGTAAAATCCCATCCATCTACAACACCTTTTCTATTTCCGCAACAATACGCTTAATGTTGTCCTGAAGATTACCCTCCACGGAAAAACCGGCTGCCCGCATATGACCTCCGCCTGAAAAAATACTGGATATTTCTGCGACATCAACATAGTCATTGGCCCTTAAACTTCCTTTATAATAATTTGGCTTTTCTTCCCTTAAAAATAATGAAACCTCAACACCTTCAAGATTTCTGCCGATATTAACAAGCCCCTCAAAATCATCAGGCTGTGCGTTAACTGTTATAATATCGTCGTTCAGTAACCAGGAAACAGCAACTTTACCGTTACAATGCAGGGTTAGATTTTGCATTGTCTTTTTCATAAGCTCCATCTTGGAATATGATACCGTATCAAACACCTTTTTTGCCACATCAGCAAATGGAATATCAAAGGTCAGCAAATCAGCCGCAATAAGATGGGTTTCGGACCTGGTATTACTGTATCTGAACCCTCCTGTATCCGTTGCAATCGCAGTATACAGATTAATGGCAATATCATGGTTAAGTTTTATATTCATATGCTTCATTAAGCTGTAAACCATTTCACCGGCGGCGGCGGCTTTTTTATCAATCCATAACCCGTCAGCCTTCATATCATTTGTAGTGTGATGATCAATTACCACCCTTTTCAATGTGGCTTTGTATATATGTGAACCTTTCCCAAGCCTGTTCAGATCGCTTGTATCAACACAAACAGCCAAATCCCAGGTTCCGTCAGTATTATCAACTACAAGATGCTTTCCGGGCAGAAAATCAAGCATTCGGGGAACCGGTTCCTCCAAATAAACTGAAACTTTCTTTCCGATTGATTCAAATGCCAAACCTAAGGCAAATGCAGAGCCCAACGCATCTCCATCGGGCGCGATGTGTGTTATTACAATTATGGAATCAGCGTTTTTTATTAATCTTGCAATCTGTTCCAAAATCTCATTCCTTCCTGTGACATGGTTCAGGATTTGTCACGTTCCAATGCAGTTGGACTAAAGGGGTCTGTCTATTAAGAACAGAACCCCCCTTATTGTTTTGCTTACAGCTTTTAATCTTTCAATTAAATTTTTTAACAAATGACATATAAATCTTTCGTAATGCTCCGCAACATCTTAAAATCAATCATTTGTATTTTTTGTATTTTTGTCGGATTTAATGGTTTCATTTATAAGGTTACTAATGTGAATTCCATGCTCAATAGAATCATCAAGCGAAAAAGTAATTTCAGGTGTGTATCTTAATTGTACCCTTTGCCCTATTTCACGCCTTACAAAACCTGAAGCACTCTTTAAAGCCGCCATTGCATCTCTTTTTTCCTTCTCACTTCCAAAAACACTAATATAAACCCTGGCATAGCGAAGATCTTTCGTAACACGTACAGCCGTCACGGAAACCAATTCCGGAATCCTTGGATCCTTAATGCTGTTACGGATAATATCTGAAATTTCTTTTTGCATTTCATTAGCAATTCTATTAGTTCTATCCATAATCCCACCATCCAAACGTTACACTCTTTCCACTTCTTCCATTCTGAATGCTTCTATGATATCTCCCACCTTAATGTCATTATATTTTTCGATCAACAGGCCACATTCATAACCCTGGGTAACTTCCCTGACATCATCCTTGAATCTCCTGAGTGAAGCAAGTTTCCCTTCGTAGGCTACTATACCATCCCTTACAACTCTAACTTCAGAGTTTCGCGTAATTTTGCCGTCGGTTACATAACCTCCACCAATGGTTCCAACACTTGATGCTTTAAATATCTGCCTTATTTCAACATGGCCGTCTATAACTTCCTTATACATTGGCTCAAGCAAACCTTTCATTGCCTTTTCCATGTCTTCTATCGCGCCGTAGATAACTCTGTAAAGCCTTATGTCAACGCCCTGGGAAGACGCCTCTTCCATTACATTGGCCGGAGGCCTGACATTAAAGCCTATTATAATTGCATTGGAAACACTCGCCAGAGTAACGTCCGCTTCATTAACAGCACCTACCCCACCGTGGATAACCTTAACCTTTACTTCTTCATTGCTGAGCTTTTCAAAAGACTGCGTAAGTGCTTCAACAGAACCTTGAACATCAGCCTTTACAATAAGGTTAAGCTCTTTAACATTACCCTGCTGTATCTGATTAAACAAGTCTTCCAAAGAAACCTTAGGAGCTGTTCCGATACTTTTTTCCCTATGCTCTTCCCTGCGTTTTTCAACAAGATGTTTTGCAACTTTCTCATCGGATACCGCATAGAAAACATCGCCTGCTTCAGGCACCTCATCAAGGCCGATAATCTCAACCGGAGTGGAAGGTCCTGCAGATTCAATTCTCCTGCCTGTATCATCAGTCATTGCCCTGATTCTGCCAAAGGTTGTTCCGGAAATTATTGATTCACCGGTACGCAATGTACCTCTTTGTATAAGCAGTGTTGCAACAGGTCCTCTGCCTTTATCCAGTTTTGCCTCAATTACAATCCCTTTGGCCTGTCTGTCCGGATTGGCTTTTAATTCCAATATATCTGCAGTCAATAATACCATTTCCAGTAGCTGATCAATGTTTGTTCCTTGTTTTGCAGAAATGGGTATAGCAATAACATCACCACCCCATTCTTCAATAAGAACTCCTCTTTCAGCAAGCTCCTGCTTCACTCTGTCAGGGTTTGCGCCGGGCTTATCGATTTTATTGATGGCAACGATTATAGTAACATTTGCAGCTTTCGCATGATTGATAGCTTCAACAGTCTGGGGCATTACTCCGTCGTCGGCGGCTACCACTAAAATCGCAATATCCGTTGCCTGAGCTCCGCGGGCTCTCATTGCAGTAAACGCTTCATGTCCCGGAGTATCAAGGAATGTAATATCCCTGTCGTTTACCTTTACCTTATAAGCGCCAATGTGCTGTGTGATCCCTCCTGCTTCTCTGTCTGCAACCCTTGATTTTCTTATTGCGTCCAAAAGAGTAGTCTTCCCATGATCCACATGTCCCATAACCACTACAACCGGAGCCCGGGGCTTAAGGTCCTCTTCCTTGTCTTCCATATCGTCAAACAATATATCTTCGTCGGTAATAACAACTTCTTTATTAACCTTTACATTAAATTCATCACCTACTATAGCGGCGGTATCAAAGTCAAGCTCCTGATTAATGGTGGCCATAATACCCAGGCTCATAAGTTTTTTTATAACCACGGCTGAGGTTTTCTTTAAAGCTTCAGACAGATTCTTTACTGTTATTGTTTCAGGAATTGTAATTTCCTGAAGCACCGCCTTTGGTGGAATATACTTTTCAGTGCGCTTCCCTTTTTTATCCTTTTTAAGCCTTTCCTTTTCCTCGTAAAATTCATTTATTACATAATCATCCGAATACATATCGGACACATTTGCAGTATGACCTATTGCGTAATTCTTTTTATATTTATCCTTTAACCTGTCGCTTCCCGCAAATGAGGGCATCTTAAGATCTTTTCTGGGTTGTCCCTTTTTGGCTTCTCTTCTGAAACCTTTTTCAAGATCCCTTGAAATAGTTGATCTTCTTTCACCCCTGATATTTGTTTTTTCCTCTATCACACCAGGAATCAGGTTTACTTTGGGAATTACAAGGGTTTTATTGCTGCCTGCGGCTTTATCATCGCCTCTGCCTTTTTGCCCCTGCGCCCTGTCGCGTCCTTTAATATCATCCTGGCGGTGTAAGCTTTCCCTATCTCTGCCGGAGGTCTCCTTAGCCTTTCCCTGTTTACCGGTTTTTCTCGTTGTGCTTTTATCAGCCTTACCCGCTTTAACCGTTTGGGTTTGAGCAACGGCTTTCTGAACTGTTTTTTCCTTTTCAGCCTTGCCCGCCGCTTCATCATCGGCATTTAAAGCCTGGGCCTGTTTCAGGCCTGCACCGGCGGTTTCAGGTCCTTGCTCCTTTTTTGAAGATACTGTTTCTTCAATTTTCTCTTTTGCCGGTTTTTTTACTATAATATCCTTCTGCTCCATCATAGACTTCTCTGTATCTGTTTGCTGAGCTATTTGCGCTTTTTGTACCATATTTTTTTCTGTCCCTGCTTTCGCAGATACTTTTTCCTCCTGATTGTCAATCAAATTCCGGCTTGCCGTTTCAGACTCCTTCTTTTCCAGTAGTTTTTCAGCTGTTTTATTTTCATCATCAGGCTTCACATCCCGAGCAGCCTTGATTTTTTCTTCACGGGCTTCAGATTCTTCCATTCTCTCCTGAAGCTCCCTGGGCGATACCTTTTTAATACTTAAAATGCTGTCCATCGGTCTTCTGATGCGTTCGCCCCTTTGAGCAAAACCTGTCGTATCTTCAGTGATTTCCTTTGCTGCCTTGCTTTGTTCTTCAACCTTATTGTCAATATCAGACTTTTCCTTGCTCTGTTCTTTCTCTGCTGTTTTTTCATGCTTTCTTATTAATGAAATACTGTCCCTCTCTCTTCGCAGACCCGCCATTAAACCGTCAGTACTGCTTGAAACCCGCACATAACTCCTTCTGCTTTTCTTTTTTTCCCTGTCTTTTTCTTTCGCGTTTATGTTTATGTCGTATTCATCGTCATTTATTATAATTTCAGTTTTCCGTATAATGCGAGGTATACTTTTCCGCACCAGCTGGCTCTCTGTCTTCTCCTGCTGATTGACTTCACTCCCACTGTCTGATCCCTCGCCCCGGTTTCTGTTAACAACACCGATATGTTTATATAACCGTTCCAATTCATCGTCGTTCAGTAAACTCATATGGCTTTTTACGTGGATATTAATCTCCGCCAGCTTTTCAATAAGCCTTTTACTGGTCGTATTCAATTCCTTGGACAGTTCAAATACTCTTTTACTCAATCAGCCCACCCCCGTGCTTTTTCTTGTTATTTTGCCGTACCCTGATTTTTCCCGTCAAACTTTGGGCAAAACCGGTATCCGTTATGGCAATAACAGATATAACATCCTTCCCCAGCAGTTTTCCAAATACCTCTTTTTCGCCAAAATACAAAAAGGGTATCTTCTTGTAATTACATGAATTTTCAAACTTTTTACGCGTGTTTTCAGAAGCATCGCAAGCTATAATAACCAATGACGCCTTTTTGTTTTTTATGATCTTCCCGCAGCTCATCTCCCCGTAAACCAATTTTCCGGCTTTTCTCGCAAGCCCGATAAATGAATATGATTTATCCGTCACTTTTTCCCTCCAATTGACTTTCAAGGGTTTCATATATGCAGTCCGGAATCTCCATTTTAAATTCCCTGTTTAAGGCCTTTGTTTTCCGTACCTTTAAAATACATTCCGCATTGATGCAGACATAAGCGCCGCGACCGTTCATTCTGCCTGTTTTATCTATAAAAATGTCATTTTCCGGACTTTTAACAATCCGCAGCAATTCACGTTTTGGCCTCATTTCCCAGCATACTATGCATCTGCGTAAAGGTACCTTTTTTGGCTTCATAAACCCAACCACCTTTATAAATGTAATCAAGCCTTAAATTCCTTAACTTCCGCTGCTATACTCAGTTATTTATCCGTTCAGGACCCGACTGTTTCTTCCTGTACCTCTTCGGAAGTATCAACCTGTGTATTGATATCATCATGTATATCGGAATCATCATGTATGCTGATATCTTCCTGTATATCGTTATCATCAAGAAACAAGCTTTCTTCTTCATTAAACTCGTCAAACTCATCAGATGACTGACTGTTCTCTTCGCTCTGCTCTTCTGTGTTATCTATAAACAGGTTATTAACAAACTGCTCCTCCTGTGACCTTAACGGAGATTCATCATATTCCGCATTATAATTCAGCAGTTGCTGTTCAATATGAGCTCTTAGTTGAGATTCACTCTTTATATCAATCTTCCAGGCAGTAAGTTTGGCTGCAAGCCGGGCATTCTGGCCTTCCTTGCCGATTGCAAGGGAAAGCTGAAAATCAGGTACAATAACCCTTGCAATTTTGTTTTCTTCGTCAATATCAACCCTTAAAACCTTGGCGGGACTAAGACTGCTGGCGATATATTCCTGAGGATCACTACTCCATTTGATAACGTCCAGCATCTCTCCCCTGAGCTCATCTACAATTGCCCTGATACGGCTTCCTTTCTGCCCGACACAGGCTCCCACAGGATCTACATTTTCATTTTTTGAAAAGATAGCTATTTTTGTTCTTGAACCGGCTTCGCGGGCTATTGTTTTTATTTCAACAATACCATCATGTATTTCCGGAACTTCAAGCTCCAACAGCCTCTTTACAAGACCGGGATGTGTTCTGGAAATAAAAATCTGAGGGTTTTTGCTTGTTTTCTTTACATTTATCACATATGCCTTTATTCTGTCATGAACATTATACTTTTCACCCGGTGTTTGCTCACTCGGCGGCAATATAGCCTCGGCACGCCCAAGATCAACAATTACATTCTTTCTTTCAAATCTGCTTATGATCCCTGTAACTATATCCTCTTCCTTTCTTGAAAACTCTTCGTAGATAATACCTCTCTCTGCTTCCCTGATGCGTTGCATTACAACCTGCTTTGCCGTTTGTGCCGCAATTCTACCGAATTTTCTGGGCGTTACTTCAACTTCGACAATGTCACCAACTTCAAAGTCCGCGCTGAACCTTCTTGCTTGATCAATTGAAAGCTCTGTAGACGGATCCTTTACCTCCTCGACAATATTTTTAAGGGCAAAAACCCGAACATCCCCTGTCAGGCGGTCAATATAAACCTCAACATTATTGGCCGATCCGTAATTACGCTTGTATGCTGTAATTAAAGCTGCCTCTATGGCATCAATTAATACTTCCTTACTTATTCCCTTTTCTTTTTCTATTTGCTCCAAAGCATGTATCAATTCGGCACTCATTCCAATAGCCTCCCTATAATAAAATCATCCGATTTATTTTTGATATATCATTTAATGAATATGTTTTTATTTCTGAATTTTCGGTTGATATAGAAACAGTTCCGTTTTCATTATCATATGCTTCCAATATGCCTTCAATTTTTTTTCTGCCGTCAATCGACTTATAAAACTTTATCCGAACCATATGTCCAATGGCTCTTTTATAATCCTCCGGCCTTTTGAACGGTCTTTCAACCCCTGGGGACGATACTTCAAATATATATGACTGGGGTATCGGATCAACTTCATCAAGCTTCTCACCTAAAGGTCCGTTAACCGCTTCGCAATCATCCAGAGTAACACCTCCATCTTTATCAATAAATACTCTCAGGTACCAGTTGGCGCTTTCGCGAACATATTCCACATCCACAAGCTCAAGACCAAGGTCTTCAACAATTGGCCTTGCAAGGTTTTCGACTATTTCTGTAACTTTATTTTTTGACATATTGAATCCTCCATCGACATTCAAGTCATTATCGTTTGTTCAATTTTATTATCAGCCAATTTTTCCGGAACTATCAGTTCTGCAAGGCAGATTAATTCTTTACAAAGCAAAGGATTTGACCTTGTCAAATCCTGTAATGTCGCTGATAACATGGCAATATTATTACCATTCATATCATTAAAACGTAAAGAGTGGGAACAACCCACTCTTTACATACTTTCAGCCGTCAATTAAGGTTATTATAACACGGAAGCTCCCCCATTGCAAATATTTTTCAAACTTTTTTCCAGGAAACCCGGTTCAATGGTTACTGTTCGCACCCTGGCCTGATTCCGGTTCTGCCAAGGCAGCCCGGATATTGAGCAATGACGGTCATTGTTCACACCCTGAATCAGTTACTGATCAGGTCAGATATTGTGAAATATCGGAAAAAGAGCTTCATTCAGATAAAACTTCTTTCTATTGCTCAATATTTTTTAACAGAACCTGTGAATAATAACTTCCGTGGTTACGATGTAATGCTTACTGGTTTGCTATTCTGTTCAAAGCGCATATAATCGCCTTGAATGAAGCAGTAGTAGTATTGCGATCCTGACCGACTCCAAAAATACTTCTGCCTCCGCCATTTTCCAACTGAATATATGCAACAGCTTCAGCATCGGCACCACTTGACAGCGCGTGTTCTTCATAGGCTTCAAATTTATATATGGCTGCCTTTGTCGTTTTTAAAGCGTCAAAGAAAGCTGATATAGGTCCGTTTCCTGAGCCTGTTATGCTCATTTTTCCGCTGTCCGTCTGAATAACCGCATTCACCTTAACAGTATCACCATCACTTGTTACATTGTAATCCAAAAGGGCATACGGAGCTTTTACCTCCAGATAATTTTCCCTGAAAACCTCTATGATCTCATCAGGCGAAAGTTCTTTTCCAAGGGCATCGGACTTTTGCTTTATCATGCTGCCAAACTCAGGATGCATTGCTTTTGGCAGGCGATACCCGAATTCATGCTCCATAACAAATGCCACGCCGCCTTTCCCGGATTGACTGTTGATCCGGATAATTGCCTCATACTTTCTTCCTATATCGGACGGATCAATAGGAAGATACGGTACATCCCAGTAGGCTGGTTTATATTCTTCGGCATACCTGAATCCTTTGTTAATGGCATCCTGATGTGAACCTGAAAAAGCTGTATATACCAATTGCCCGACATAGGGGTGCCTTTCATATATCCGTATGCCTGTGCATTCCTCATAGGTTCTGATAATTCTATCCATATCAGATATATTCAATTCAGGATCAATGCCCTGTGAGTACAAATTCATTGCAAGATTGATTATATCAACGTTTCCTGTTCTTTCCCCGTTGCCGAACAAAGTGCCTTCAACACGGTCAGCGCCTGCAAGAATACCCAGTTCTGTGGCTGCCACTCCGGTTCCCCTGTCATTGTGGGTATGTATGCTTAAAATAATACTGTCCCTGCAGCTTATGTTGCGGCTGAACCATTCAATCTGATCGGCATACACATTCGGAGTTGCCATCTCTACAGTGGCCGGCAAATTAATAATGGCTTTCTTCTCTGGCGTTGGCTGCCAGACATTCATGACTTCCTCACATATTTCCAGCGCAAAATCCATTTCAGTTCCGGTAAAACTTTCAGGCGAGTATTCAATTCGTATATCAGTATCACAATCCTCGCTGAGCTGTTTAATCAAACGCGCAGCATCAAGGGCTTTTTTTTTGATTTCAGGCTTATCCATCTTAAATACAATACGCCTCTGCTGTTCGGATGTTGAATTGTAAAAATGAACAATTGCCTGTTTTGCCCCGGATATTGACTCGAATGTTCTTCTTATCAGATGTTCACGGCATTGGGTCAGCACCTGAATTACTGTATCTTCGTCAAAATAGCCTTTTTCAATTATAGTCCTTACAAATCGGAAATCCGTATTTGATGCAGACGGAAAGGCAACCTCGATCTCCTTAAACCCTATTTTTTTCAACAATTTAAACATCATCAGCTTTTTTTCCACATTCATGGGAACGGGCAGAGCCTGATTTCCATCCCTTAAATCCACGCTGCACCATATGGGCGCTTTTTCAATGGTCTTCTCCGGCCATGTTCTTTCTTTATAAATAAATGGCAGGTTTTTCTTATATTTCATCCAGTTCATTTTATGACCTCCTCAAGAATAATCATAATTAAATATATAAAAGCCCTTTCATCTCTTAACCTGTAAGAGACGAAAGGGCTGCTTCCGCGGTACCACTCTTCTTCATTCCGAATGGAATGCAACTTTATGATAACGGTATTAATCCTGCAAATCTGTAATATAAAAAACCTTCGCCAAAAGAGACGAAAGGAAAAAGACCACTCTTTTGCTTCCAGATACAGGCTTAAACACCGATATCCTGCCCCTTTAACGGTGGGCCTCCGTCATTTCCTACTATATTTTCAGAATGCAACTCCAGGGCCAGTTCACTGATAATCCACTGCTGTTTCGCACCAGCCAACAGCTCTCTTAAAGCTTCATAACAGCTACTATTCCCTTTCACAGTCTTTAGATATTTATGATATTCTATCGCACTTGAATTAATATGTCAATTGGTTTTTCATTAAAAATTTCAAATGTTGCCGCAGTTACATATCAACTCTGACGCAGACTGACATCTTAGGCATGCCGGCTTTTTACCTATGCGTTACTGTTCACAGGTGCTGTCTTGCATATATCATGAGATAGCGGAAACAAGAACTTAATTCAGCTTAAAAGCCTCTTTTTGCAGTACAATATCCAAAGCTGCCTCAGCAGTAACCGTACCAGACTGTGATGTGATCACCCAGGCTGAATGCCGTTAAATTCAATCAGTTCATGCAAAGTTCAGGGGTCAAAATTGGTTCAAATAAGCAATTTGCGATGTTGAAAGTTGTTGATAATATTGAATT
>JAAYGP010000384.1 GCA_012727625.1 Clostridiaceae bacterium | reverse complement strand
GCTGAGACCTGGAGTTATCTTTGGATCAGACGGGCTTGAGGGCTGCCAGCATTCATTTTTTGAAATCCTGTCAAACTCTATTGATGAAGCCCGTGAAGGGTATGGGAAAATTATCCGAGTAATAAGGCATAAAGATTTTACAATAACCGTGGAGGATCAGGGGAGAGGAATTCCCCTTGAATATAATCAAAAAGAGCGGAGATACAACTGGGAATTGATATACTGTGAGCTGTATGCCGGAGGTAAATTTGACAACAACAGCGGAAGCAACTATGAATTCAGTCTTGGTCTGAACGGGCTTGGGGCCTGCGCAACCCAATACAGCTCCGAATTTATGTTTGTAACTGTTTATAAGGACGGCTATAAATACTCACTGGAATTCAGAAAGGGAGAAAACGTAGGAGGCTTAAAAAAAGAAAAAGCCGGCTACGAACACACGGGGACAATAACCCACTGGAAGCCTGATTTGGAGGTATTTACAGATATAAAAATCCCAATTGAGTATTACAGGGAAACGCTGAAAAGGCAGTCCGTTGTCAACCCGGGAATTACATTTATACTTGAAGATGAAGAATCGGGAAACAAGGAAGAGTTCTTTTATGAGAACGGAATATGCGATTATGTCAGGGAACTGGGAAAAGATACGGGGCTTTCATCGGTACAGTACTTTGAAACCTCCGTAAAAGGTCGTGACCGTGAGGATAAACCGGAATACAAGGTTAAAATGCAAATAGCATTTATGTTCCACAACGAAGTAAATGTGCTTGAATACTATCATAATTCAAGCTTTCTTGAGTATGGCGGAGCACCGGATAAAGCTGTTAAAAGCGCGTTTGTATACGAGATTGATAAATATTTAAAAAACAATAATAAATATAACAAGTCGGAATCAAAAATTACTTTTGCTGACATCCAGGATAGTTTGATATTTGTAAGCAGTTCATTCTCAACTGTTACAAGCTATGAAAACCAAACGAAGAAATCCATTACCAACAGATTCATTCAGGAAGCAATGACAGACTTCTTAAAAAAGCAGCTTGAAGTATACCTGATAGAAAATAAGGACGAAGCTGAAAAAATTACCGCCCAGGTTTTAATTAACAAGAGAAGCCGCGAGTCTGCCGAAAGAGCAAGAATTGACGTGCGCAAAAAACTGTCGGTGAAAGTGGATCTTTCCAATCGGGTGAAAAAGTTTGTTGATTGCAGAACCAAGGATATATTAAAGCGTGAGCTTTATATTGTTGAGGGTGATTCAGCCCTGGGTTCCTGTAAGATGGCCAGGGATTCCGAGTTTCAGGCTATTATGCCGGTGCGCGGGAAAATATTGAATTGCCTTAAAGCCAACTATGATAATATATTTAAAAATGAAATCATAGTTGACCTTTTGAAAGTGTTTGGATGCGGAGTTGAGATTAAGACAAGGCATAACAAGGATTTAAGCACCTTTGATATTGAAAACCTAAGATGGAGCAAGATCATAATCTGCACCGACGCCGATGTTGACGGATTTCAAATCAGAACACTGATACTGGCAATGCTCTACAGGCTGACACCAACCTTAATACAGAAAGGGAAAGTCTATATTGCGGAATCTCCGTTATTTGAAATAAAATACAACGATAAAACCTGGTTTGCCTACAATGAAAAGGAAAAATCCGATATATTGAAACAGCTGAAAGGAAAGAAAGTCATCATCCAGCGTTCCAAAGGTCTGGGGGAAAATGATCCGGAAATGATGTGGCAGACAACCATGAATCCTGAAACAAGAAGGCTTATCAAGGTTCTTCCGGACGACATCAATTTAACGCGGGAGTTTTTCGATCTCCTGCTGGGAGATAATCTTCAGGGGAGAAAAGACTATATATCCGAACACGGACATGAGTATATGGATATGCTGGATGTAAGCTGAACAAACAGTTTCAATTTAAGAACCGTCACGTATGTTATGAAAAAGCTGAAAAACAGAAGCATAGCCTGCAAAATCCCAACAAACCGAAACTCTTAAAAACAGGCTGATTTTAGAGAGGTTTTTTGCATGAAATACACCAATCAGAAAATTGTTGAAACGCTGAAGCAGAATTATATGCCATATGCCATGAGCGTAATTGTGTCCCGTGCGATTCCGGAAATTGACGGGCTTAAACCGTCTCATCGAAAACTTTTATATACAATGTATAAAATGGGTCTTTTAAAGGGTCAAAAAACCAAATCGGCCAATGTTGTTGGCCAAACCATGAAGCTTAACCCCCATGGCGATATGGCTATTTATGAAACCCTTGTCAGGCTTACAACCGGGAATGATGCCCTTTTGCATCCTCTGGTGGAATCAAAGGGCAACTTCGGAAAAGTATATTCCCGGGATATGAAATTTGCCGCGCCACGGTATACTGAGGTTAAGCTGTCCGAAATGAGCGGGGAATTATTCAGGGATATCGACAAGGATACTGTGGATTTTACCGATAACTATGATGGCACTATGAAAGAGCCCCTTCTTCTTCCTGCCGTTTTTCCCAATATACTTGTCAATCCGAACCAGGGCATAGCTGTGGGTATGGCCAGCAATATCTGCAGCTTCAACCTGAAAGAAGTTTGTGACGCGACAGTTGCCTATATTAAAAAAGACGATGTAAATCTTCTTGATTATCTGAAAGCCCCCGATTTTTCAACCGGAGGCGATATAATAGTAAATAAGGACGTACTTGAAAAAATTTATGAAACCGGAAGAGGCAGCTTTAAGATACGGGCAAAGTACAGGGTTGATAAATCGAATAATTGCGTGGAAATTTTTGAAATACCATACACCACCACTACCGAAGCAATAATCGATTCCATCGCCGAACTGGTAAAACAGGGAAAAGTTAAAGACATAACCGATGTGCGCGACGAAACAGATTTAAAGGGTCTTAAGATTACTATTGATGTAAAGCGTTCCGCTGATCCGGATGTTTTAATGAATAAACTGTACAAGCTTACCCCTCTGGAGGACAGCTTCGGATGCAACTTCAATATTCTTATCGGTGGGGTTCCCCGGGTTCTTGGAATCAAAGGAATCCTGGATGCCTGGATTGAATTCAGGATGCAGTGTATAAAAAGACAAACAGCCTTTGATATCAGAAAAAAATCTGAGAAGCTTCATCTTTTGGAGGGGCTTCAGAAAATTATTCTTGATATTGACAAAGCAATCCGCATCATACGCGGCACCGAGCAGGAATCACAGGTAGTGCCAAACCTGATGAAAGGTTTTTCTATTGATAAGGAGCAGGCGGAGTTCATAGCCGAAATTAAGCTCAGAAACCTGAACAGGGAATATATAATAAAGCAAACTTCAGAAATAGAATCATTAAGGACTGAGATTGCTGATCTGGAGGATATTTACCGAAAAGAAGCAAGGGTTCTGGATATAATTTGCAGACAGCTTAAGGAAATATCCGAAAAGTACAGAAAGCCCCGCAAAACTGGTATAATTTGCGAGGAACATATTGAGGAAATAACAGAGGAACATTTAATCGAAGATTATAATGTTAGATTGTTTTTAACCAGCCAGGGGTACCTTAAAAAAATTCCTCTCACATCCCTCAGATCAGCAGGAGAACAGAAACTGAAGGAAGAGGATGTGATAATCCAGGAACTTGACGCGAAAAACAAGTCGGATTTGGTGCTGTTTTCAAATCAGGCTGTCGCATACAAGGTAAAACTTTACGAAATAAATGACTGCAAGGCTTCAAGCCTTGGCGAGTATTTGGAAAATGTGCTGGAAATGGATCCTGAAGAAAAAATACTTTACATGGTATCAACAGAGGATTATTCCGGCTACATGCTGTTCTCCTTTGAGAACGGAAAGGCGGCAAAAATTCCGCTTTCAAGCTATGCAACAAAAACAAACCGGAAAAAGCTCGCAAATGCTTATTCGGTTACCTCACCCCTTTGCGACATCAGGTTTATTGATGAGGACAGGGATCTTGTCGCGTTTTCCAGCATAGATAAGGTTCTTATCTTTAACACATCAATAATAAATCCGAAAACCACCCGAAACTCAAACGGTATTCAGGTTATGAAGTCAAAAAAGGGCAGTCGCCTGAGCAAAATCCGCGAGCTTCATGAGGTTGAATTCGAGGATTATGATTACTACAGAACAAAGAATATTCCTGCGATAGGATATTTCCTCAGGGAGGAGGACAAAGAAGAGAAACAGGTTTCAATGTTTTAGCGCCTATATGTTCAAAACAAGAGGAAATAATCGGCTTTATGCTACTTATTTCACTCGTTCCTTCAATATTTTAGCATGAACGGATTCAGTTTTATAATAATGCACAAAATCCTCTTTTTTTAAAAGGGGATTTTGTGCATTATATCATAAATTTATTGACAGTAATATTAATTCATTGTAAAGTATAATAAGAAATTAATTGCAGCACAAAATTGCATAAAGGTTGGTGACTATTATGAACGGTTTAAAAAGAAATATTGCAAAGTTATTTAATGACAGAAACAAGTTGTTTGTGCTTGCTATGGACCATGCGCAATGTGGTGTTTCAGAGGGTCTTGAAAAACCGGATCTTTTGCTTAAGTCTTTGTCTGATTCTCCGATAGACGGTTTTATATTAAACGTGGGTTTGGCGGACAGAATGGGTCATGGTGAACTTCTTAATAAAAAACTTATTTTAAGAACATCTTTCGGTGGTAGCATGATGTCAACCGAATACTCGAATGTACACACAAATCATGTTTCTCCTGAAACAGCTCTAAGGCTCGGTGCGGACGCCGTCCTTATGATGTTTGTTATGGGAGGAGCGGACTACAGGAGCATCCAGGATGCCGCGGCGGCCATAGACGCCTATCATTATTACGGTATTCCTGTTATTGCAGAGATTCTGTGCGATGACCTGTCCAAAACAAATTCCCCGGAAATCCAGATGAATGGTGCAAGAGTTGCGGCAGAACTTGGAGCGGATGTTGTTAAGGCCTTTTATACTGAAAATTTCAATAAAGTGACAGAAAACTGTCCTGTACCTGTAATTCTGGCAGGAGGGCCTAAAGGCAGTGATATTATTGACATAGCAAGGAATGCCCTCAATGACGGCGCAAAGGGATTTGCGTTCGGACGGAATATTTTCCAGAGTTCAAACCCAGCGGAAGTAATCAGGCAGCTGGATACTTTGTTTGATTAAATCAATACTTCTGGTTAAGTATAAAATAAGGCGGGATATTAAGTTACTTTCAACAAACTTTAAATTAATAAACGGGTAAAAGGGTTAAGTATTTCACAGGCGCATACGCCAACGTAAATATAAATATAAGAGGTTGCTGTAATGCCAAGGAAATCCGATTTAATGACACTTTACAGGGTAGCAAAATATTGTTATAAGGAAGGTTTAACCCAAAAGCAGATAGCAGCTATAGAAAATCTGTCCAGGTCGCAGATATCGCGTTTGCTTGAAAAGGCCAGACAATTGGGAATTGTTAAGATCAGTTTACATCTTCCTTCAGAATTCGAGGCAGGCGAACTATCAGAGAGTATCCGCCAGGGGCTTGGTTTGGAAAAAGTGATTGTTGCTCCCGTAACATCCGGTGATGGCAATGACAATATAAAAATAACCCAGGCAATCGCAATTGCCGCTGCAGAGTATCTTCCTGAGGTAGTGCCTGAATACAGAACAGTGGGCATCGGCTGGGGAAGAACAATTTACGAGACATCACATCAGCTCTCATACATAAACAGTAATCCATCCCTGTACCTGGTGCCTTTAATAGGAATGTCGGGAGTTGACAATCCGAACCTGCAGATTAATGCAATAATAGACCGTTTCTGTGAAAAATTCAGATGCAGAGGCCTGTTTACAAACATACCAACTATAAGGGACAAAAATCTACCTCTTACAAAGCTTGAACAGGAGAGACTTTCAAATTTAAAATCTCACTGGGAAGAGCTTGATATGGCGATAATTGGCCTGGGAGGGCCGCCGGATAAGACGCAAACAGTTATTTCGGAATTTTCGGATGAGTATATCGGGAATATCACCAACAAGGGCATATGCGGTGATATACTTGCCCAGTTCTTTTTCCCCGACGGTGAAATATATGACATTAACGACAGTTATGATCATGTTTCATTTGATATCAGAAAGCTGAAAGACATAAAATCTGTAATCTGCCTTGCGGGCGGTGTTGAGAAGGTTAACGGAATAATAACCGCTGCCAGATCAGGCTTTATAAAGACTCTTATTACAGACAGTATTACTGCCAGGCACATTTTTGAGTCACTGTAGCAAAAGGAAAGGAAGCTTCAACAGCAATCATAAAGGCATGTAAGCGGTTTGGAAGGTATGTTTTTTTGAAAAATTAGTTTGTTTATAATATAACAACAGTTGTAAAGGGTGGGCTTTAATGAAAGCACTTGTGTATACGGGGATCGGGCAGCTTGAAATTCAAGATGTTCCAATGCCGGAGGATGATTTCATAATAAAGGTTTCAGGATGCGGAGTTTGCGGGACCGATTTAAAAACATACATCGTGGGTCATCATATGTTTAAACCCCCTGCAATACTGGGTCATGAATTTTATGGAACAGTGTACCGCGCGCCACAAGACTGCGGCTTTAAAGAAGGTGATGTTGTTGTCGCCGTGCCCTACCGCGAATGTGGTGAATGCCTGACCTGTCGCAGAACAGTTGGTCAAATGTGCCGGAACAAGTCGTTCATACCATCCGGTGCGTTCTGCGAATATGTCGGAGTGCCGTCAGATTACATAAATAAAGGTATTTTTAAAATTGAAAAAGGTGATGATGTATTCACACTGGTAGAACCACTGGCTTGTGTAATAAACGGTGCGGAGCACCTTAAAATTACCGGTTTCAGCAATATTGCAATTGTAGGAAGCGGACCCATGGGTGCTTTGTTTGCACTGCTGTTCAGCAGCAGGGGTCTGCCTGTTTCAGTCATAGAAACTTCTGAAACGCGAAGGAATTTGGTATCCTCCTGGGGCATAAAATGTTATGAGCCGGGACAGGTGGATATAGAGGATTTTGACAATATAGTCATTGCTGTGAATAAAGCAGAGATTGTAAACGAATATATAACCCGGGTTGCAGACGGGGGAACGGTGCTTGTTTTTGCGGGACTTCCAAGGGATGTGGTCCTGAACACAGACTCATATTCGGTTCATTACCGCGAAGTTACCGTCACCGGAAGCTCAGGTTTTTCAATACAACATTTTAAAAAAGCTTTGGAAATGATTAAAACAAATCCTGGGATGTTTTCAAGGGTTATTACCCACAGGCTACCCCTTGAACAGGGCAGGGAAGGCTTTGAGTTGTTAAAAAAAGCCGAGCCTTTAAAAATGGTTTTAAAGCCATAGAGGAGATAAACAATGAGGATTGCTGTTTTATTCAGCCCGGACGCCGGCAAAAAAAAGATTTTCAATGACATCGGGTCCGTATTGGCCCGTAAACTTAAAAACCATAAGGTTTTTACCGGTCAGGGCGGTTTTGGCAAGTTGTATATTCCTGAAGCAACAGAGATAGCAGAGTGTGCCGGTGATTACAGAACGAAAATTGCATTTATGACCTTATCACTTTCAGCTCAAAAACCGGATTTGTTTATTTGTGTCGGGGGAGACGGGTTAGGTGCCTATGTGGCAGATACATTAATAACCAATGGTTTGTCCGTACCTGTAATGGGAATTGCGGGAGGAACCGCCAATGTAGGCCCGATAATTGCGACAAGGCTTTATGATCTTGACTCATTTGATCCTGAAAATCTTATTTTTTCATCAAGGGGCGCAATACATGTAAGAAACGGCGGCCGGCATACAGGATACGCGTTTAATGATGTTGTTATCGGAAACACTTTTTTAGGTACCATTGACGGGGAAACAAAAAATATTTCAGTAGAGGAACTCCTCGTAAATAACAAAAAAGTTCCTGTAACGCCATCCTGCAATATAACAGCTGATGAATTCCGGATAGCGAAAAATGGAAAGGATATTTGTTTCAGCATTAAAAAACCTGCGCAAATTGTGGTTTCGCCCCTGGAGGTTGACAAATTTTACGGCAGAGCCGTAACAGGTGTTTTGTGCCATTCCGCGTATTCACCTCTTAAAGCCGCAATGGGGCTTTTCGATAATATAATCGTTGGAATAAACGCTAATATAGCAGAGCAATTTACCAAATCTGAGCATATATTGTTTGGTCCCGGCGATCTGATCACCGTAACGGGACTGTCGGATGAAGGACATATTATCATTGATGGAAACCCTTATCTCAGAAAAGATGAGGTATTAACCTTTGAATATAAACCGGGCCTGATTGAAGTTGCAGAGCCGTTTTACACATAAGTTTTTATTATATATAAACAGGCAGAAAGCTCTAAGAAGAAGCCATGCCAATAAAAAACGCGATTTAGCGGGCATCAGTTAGCGGACAGAATGTGCATTTCTTAAGACATTATTTTACCTTGATTAAAAACCATTAATGCCAACGTAAAGAACATAATGATCCTGTTATAAGTTTAAGGAGTTGAGATTCAATGGTAAGAAAGTATGTTCTGAACGGAAGAAGCTATGAAACTGCTCAGACTGTTGCTGCGGCGGTATTCCTTTTGCCAACGATTGTAACGATGATCTTCCTGTTTGTTCTGCCTGTTATACAGGTTATTACCATGAGTTTTACAAACTGGAATCTGGCAACAGGAGTCAGGAACTACATAGGACTTAAGAATTTTGAATACCTGTTCACGGATAAGACATTCGGCAAAGCAATAGTCAACACTTTCACGTATTCTGCCTTCAAGCTGAGCCTTGACCTGGTGCTGTCACTTTTTATAGCGGTGTTGCTTGACTCTTACATTCCTCTCAAACGCATGCTTCGAACAATATATTTTGCCCCGGTTGTAGTGCCCATAGTTGCATCAAGCTTAATATGGATTTGGTTTTATGATCCCGGTATCGGTCCTTTTAATCAGATACTTACATTTTTCGGATTACCGAAGCTTCAATGGCTTTACCATGAAAACACTGCATTGCTTTCAATTGGGCTGTTTTCTGTCTGGAAAGGACTTGGTTACAATATAGTACTTTTTCTCGCAGGATTACAGAACATACCTGATTCATATATGGAAGCCGCCTATATTGACGGAGCCAACAGCAAACAGGCATTCTTCAGGGTTAAGCTGCCCTTGCTGTCACCCATTGCTTCTTTTGTAATAATGATGGGTATTATTAATTCCTTTAAGGTTTTTACTGAAATAAACGTGATGACACCGGGTGGCGGCCCGCTTAATTCGACGATGCTTCTTGTGGTTTATGTCTACCAGCAGGCTTTCACAAACGGCAGAATGGGCAGAGGTTCGGCTGCAGCCCTGATACTTTTTGCAATAGTATTTATTCTGACCGTTCTGCAAAAAAACATAAGCCGCAAGACAGTCCATTATGAGTGAGAGGTGATATATATAATGAAAAGAAAGCTTAAACGCTATAACATACCGGCTTTTATATTTCTCGCCGCCGGCTCCGCTTTGATGCTGTTCCCTTTTGTATGGATGGTACTGTCGGCATTCAAGACTCCGGCTGATGTATATGCGTACCCTCCGAAATGGATTCCCAGCAGTTTCAAATTTGACAATTTCAATGAAGTGTTCAACAAAATACCGTTTTGGAGATATTATGCAAATAGCATATTTACCTCCGTGTGTCAGACTTTCCTGCAGATATTTATTTCTGTTACTGCCGCATACGCCCTGGCAAAACTAAAATTTCCGGGCAGCGGCAAAGTCTTTGCTTTTATTCAGAGCAGCATGTTTATTCCTGCTGTGGTTACAATGATACCCTTATTTGTAGTAGTAAGCTCACTTAAGCTTGTTGACACTTACGCGGGCATCATACTGCCACAGATTTCCGGTGCGTTTACTACAATACTGATATATTCATTTTTCGTCAGTGTTCCCAATGAGCTGCTTGATGCCGCAAAGATTGATGGCTGTGGCTATTATTCAATGCTTTCAAGAATTATGCTTCCTAATGCCACAACAGCCATAAGCACAGCAATGCTGTTTGCGTTTTTAAGTCACTGGAGAAGTTATACATGGCCTTTGATTGTAACCAACAAAACAGAGCTCAGGACTCTGCCTATCGGGCTTAAGTATCTGGTTCAGGAAACTTCATCAGAATACCAGTTAATGATGGCTGCCTCATTAATGGCTATCATACCGATACTAATCGTTTACATTTTTACTGAAAAACAATTTGTTCGCTCGCTTACGCTTACAGGTTTAAAAGCTTAGTATTCTGCCGGGACAAAACAGTTCCGTCAAAATAAAAATAAAAGAATATATTAAAGGAGGTTTTAATAATGAAACAGAAATTTATACGTATCCTTGGAATCGGTATAATATTAACTATGATGCTGGGGCTGTGTGCTGCCTGTGTACCCCGGGAGACAGTAACCACAACGACCTCCCTGCCTCAGACTGTAGTAGCGCCGACAACACAGGGAACTACAGAGAAAAAAGAAGTTCTTGCGCCCGGTGAAAAGGTTAAAATAAGCGTTTGGTACGCTGTTTCAGGGGCAAGCGGGGAAGCATTCAAGGAACTGGTTGAAAAGTTTGCTTCTGAAAACAATCAGATAGAAATTGAGCTTTCTTATTCAGGCAGTTACGCTGACACGGCAACAAAGGTAAGCGCCGCTCTTACTTCCGGGACTGAGCCCAATGTTGCTTTAATGTCCGCAGGCCCTCTTTTTACAGGAGCAAGGGAAAATTATTTCATTGAAGAAAAAATAAATGAGCCGGACTTTGACAGGGACGATTTTTTTGAAAGCGGATGGGATTACAGTAAATACAAAGGCAAGGTGTGTGCGCTTCCTTATGGTATTTCAACGCCAATACTCTATTACAACAGGGATATCCTTGAAAAGGCAGGCATTGATATAAACAACCCGCCTGAAACATGGGAGGATTTGTACCGGCTGGCAAAAACCGCGCAGGAAAAGGGAAACATTAACAATGTGAACGAATTCTGGGGTTTTGAGGTAAGGGATGTGCCCTGGTTATTTAAAACAATGCTGAACCAGAATGAAAATCCGGTTGTTAATGTTGACAGCAATTTCAAAGTTACTCCCGCGTTTGCGGAGGAAAGTGCTGTGGAAGTTGCAACATGGTGGAAAAAGATGATAGACGAAAAAGTGATGCCCGCGGCCCAGCACGCCAATGCGGAAAAGACATTCCTGGCCGGGAATTGCGCGTTTATAGTTTCATCATCAAACCGTATAAGCAGGTGGGTTACAGAAGATGGAGTTAAAGTTGGCGCATTTCCGATGCCATACTTTAAAAAGAAGTCTGTTGCTCTTGGTGGTAATGTTCTTGTAATGTTCAACAAGAATGAAAAGGAAGACTACGCATCCTGGGAATTGCTTAAGTATCTGGTGGATGCTAAAAATCAGACGGAATTTGCCCTGAAAACCGGTTATCTGCCCATAAGAAGATCAGGCCTGGAGCTTGACGTGGCCAAAAAAGCTTTAAGCGAAAATCCAATGTATAAAATAGCCTTTGACCAAATGGAATACAGCTGGTCATACTGGCATTTTGAACAAATGGGAACAATGGACATGATACTTACAAGCACCATTGAGAAAATTGAAAAGAATGTTTTAAGTCCAAAGGAAGCACTGGAAGAAGCCGCCAATGAACTGGCAAGGGAAATTGAGGCAGACAGCTGATAATCCACACAAAATCTCTGTTTGCGCGGTAAAAAAGGGGGGTGAATAAATGGACAGATACGCGTTTTCAACCGCTGCGCTTTATCCGTTGGAATCGGATGCAGCGCTGGGCCTTATAAAAAACGCCGGATTCAAGTATGCGGAACTCATGCCCCAGGCATTTTCAGACATAACGGACGAGTTTGCGGATAAGGCAATAAAAACAGGAGTTAAAATCAGCTCTATCCATTATCCGCTGGCAATGTTTGCAATGTTGTATACTTCACATCCTTCAATGAGTGAGGATGGACACAGGTTCGCAAAGGATATTGTGAGACTGTGTACAAGGCTTGGGGCTGAGGTGCTTGTTGTTCACCCCAACATCCCCCCTGCGGAAAAGCACAGGGCTTTGCTGGAGCCGCCAATAATTAAAAACATTGTTTATCTTGCTGATCTGTGTTATGAAAACAATGTCAGGCTTGCGATGGAGAATTCGCCGAAAGGTGACGGAAAAACAGGAGAGGGGCTTTTGAAATATATTTCTTCTTTTAAAGGCCATCCTGCGATATATCCTATGGTGGATACAACAGAAGCGTGTGAGGCGTTCCAGGACCCGGCGGAATTTATAAAAACGGTAAAACCCATACACTTGCATTTAAGCGATTACAAGGACGACATGAAGCACCTTCCTGCCGGACAGGGAAGCATAAACTGGAAAGATGTAAAATCAGCGCTTTCCCGGATTGAATATGATGGTTACTATACACTGGAGCCCTCATACAGGTATTATCTTGAAGACACAGAAAACCGTCTGAAAGAAGCTTACGATTTTATAAAAAACTTAATCGAGAGCTGATAAATATTGAAATGGCTTTAAATTTGTTAAAGCTGCCTTAACAGGACCTTATAAAAGAACAACAATGGAAGAATAAAAAGTTTTACATCACAGCCCCCACATTCAAAAGTGGGGGTATTGTGAAGCTGATAAAACGTGTGACACCATGTTTTGAATGTTCACCCCTTTACAGATTCGAAAAATCTGACAAAACACTGCATACAGGAGTTTCCGGTGATACTTCAGGCAGTTTATCACTTAAAACGCATAAGTTACGGGTCATGGCGCCAGGGTGGCCAACTTAATGATGGCAGCCAACAGCAGGAGTTGCGTTTGTTACGGGATAATTTGATTATGCAGCTGGAAAAGGTGATGTAATATTATGAATCAAAAAACAATAAAATCTGTGCTTGAATCGCTTGCTGTCGGCGATGCGGCCGGAATGCCGACAGAGTTTATGACAAGACAGCAGATAAAGGAGAGATTCGGCAGTGTAGACAGATTGATACCACCGGAGCAATCTTTAACCCACAGTAACCTGAAATTCGCGTCTGTGACGGACGATACCGAACAAAATGTTTATCTTATAAATGAATATTGTAAAAAGGGAAGAATCGATGTAAAAGAGACAGCCCTTTGCCTGCTGCGGTGGGCAAAGGAAACAGACGCAGAGGGCATAAAGTATATAGGGCCAAGCTCACTTAAAGCACTGAAATCAATAGAAGAGGGGGAGGATCCACACAAAACGGGCATTAACGGTACAACCTGCGGGGGAATTATGAGAACACCCGCCGCGGTTATCTGCACCCCTGGAAATGATATGGAGTCTCTTGTAAATAATGTGCTTAATTGTCTGATATCCACCCATAACACATCAACAGCCCTTGAGGCGGCAATGGCATATGCCTTTGCCCTGAAAAAAGCCTTTGAAGGCGCAGACCCTGATGAAATAACGGCAGCAGCTCTTACCGGCGCAAAGACAGGAATGGAAAAAGCGCCATACAGAATGTGTGCTGCCTCGTCTGCAGACAGGATCAAATATTTGCAGGAAATATTACCTGGTTTTAAAACCGGGGATGAGCTCCTTGATTTTCTTTACAACATCTATGGTACAGGACTTGAATCTGAAGACATTTGCCCTGCGGTGTTCGGAATATTCCTTTATGCAAAGGATGATGTATGGCTTGCCATAAGACTGGGCGCATCAGCAGGAGGCGATACCGACACCATAGCTGCCCTTGGTGCGGTGCTTTGCTGTGCTTTTGCAAAAAGGCACAACATTCCGGAGAATGTGCTGTCCGCGGTAATACGTGAAAACAACCTGGATTTTGAAAAACTAAGCACCGATATCAGCAACTTTTGGAGGCGGCATAGATGACAGTATTATATCTTGCCCTTGTTTTATTTTTTCTGATTCTTATTGGGTTTGCCGCGCGGAAACTGAAAATAGTTGATGAGGGGTTTGCGGGAAACCTTTCCTCTTTTCTGTTTAATATCGCATACCCGGCTTTAATAATAAAATCAATGCAGTTTCCGTTCACTGCTGAAAGCCTCATTACATCGTTCAGGCTTGTTGTTGTCAGTGTACTCGTATTAGTAATATCGTGGTGCGCCGCAAAGTTTGTGAATGCGGCATTGAAAGCAGATTCAGCCACGTCGGGCGTAACCACATTTGCAATAATGTATTCCAATTTTACTTTTATGGCTTTTCCCGTGATTGAAGAGCTTTATGGTGAGGATATGCTTTTTTATCTGGCAATTTACACAATCGTGCTAAGAATAGCATACTGCACCCATGGAGTGAATGCGATTGCCGGTCCGATGAAAAAGAAACCAGGTTTAAACATAAAAAGTGTTATTAACCCTCCGGTGATAGCTATTCCGGTTGGGCTGGCGCTGTATTTTTTCTCCCTGAGGCTTCCATACCCAGTTGCGCGTACAATAGAAATGCTTTCCCGGATAGTGTCGCCCCTTGGAATGGTAGTTGCAGGACTGATATTGGCTGAGCTTGACTTTAATGAAGTTTTCAAAGGCTTAAGAGCATATTTGATATCCTTTATCAGGCTTATCGTTTTACCTTTCATTGTGTTTTTAATTGCAAAGGTATTAAAACTGCCTGATATGGAACGGCAAATAGCGGTAATAGTGTCGGCTATGCCGGTGGCCTCAGTTGCTGTAATTATTTCCGCAAAGTATGAAGCGAACAGGGAACTTGTGGACAAAGCCACATTTGTATCCACGCTGTTTTCAATAATTACCGTTCCGCTTATTTCTTTGATTGTGTAATAAAAAAAGGTTGAGTATGAATGAGATTAAAAAATCCATTTTATTCGGTAAAAAACTACATAATGAAACTTAAGGGAAACGCCCGGGTTTGCATTGCGTTTCACCCGCTTTGGGGAATCCCCTATTCAATATACTTTTTTTATCTGAGTTTATATATGAAAGCTCATGGTGTGACTGATTCCCAGCTGGGTTTTTTAATGACGGCAGGTTTTGGCGCGTCAATTGTGTTTTCTGTTGCCGCGGCGCCTTTGGTGGACAACCTCGGAAGAAAAAAATCAACATTTATTTTTGATCTGCTAAGCTCCGCAATACCGCCTTTTATTTATGCCGTCAGCGGCAGTTTCTGGTTTGCCTTTGCTGCCATTATCCTGAATAGCGCAAATAAAGTTATGAGCGTTGCCTACTATCTGGTCATGATAGAGGATGCGGATGACGAACAGAGAATGATAGCATTCAACCTCTTTAATATAATAACCATAGCTGCCGGAGTTTTTATACCTGTGGCCGGTATTTTTGTGGAAAGGTTTGGATTGGTAAGAACGGAACGGTTCTTCCTGATATTTTCAGGAATCAGCATGACGCTACTCATATCAGTAAGAAATTATTTTTTAAAGGAAACCAAAGCCGGTATTGAAATTCTTGAAAAAAGAAACGGTGGCAATTTTTCAGTCAAAGACATTGTAAAGCCATATGCAAACTCGTATAAATACCTGGTTGTACATCCCCATGCCCTTATTACAGTGATTGCCAATGTCATATTTTATGTTTATTATATGATCGGCACAAACAACAGCCTGTATTTTGCCCCCTATTTCATTGATGGCCCTAGCCTTGATCCGGCTGATATATCCCTGCTTGGAGCATTTTATTCCGCCGGAATGCTGTTTGCCATGATAATAATAAATCCTTTAATGCAAAGAATAAATATTTTTCTGAATCTAATAACAGGAGCAGTTGTAAATATTACAGGGCTCATTTTGCTTGTTGTCATACCGGGGAAAAACCTTACAGCAGCCATTGCCGCAGCTGTTATGACGTCAGTGGGGTTTGGAATTCTGAAATCTGTTATGGACGCGGCTCTTGCCATAACCACCGAAGGCAGGGCAAGAGCAGGAATATATTCAATTTCAAATCTTATGTCGTCCATATTCGGCATGCTTATAGCAGGTTTAGCGGGGATTCTTTATCCTGTTAACCCGGGTTCGGTTTACATAATGT
>JAAYGP010000383.1 GCA_012727625.1 Clostridiaceae bacterium | reverse complement strand
GTCTGCGCCTGAAGCCTCGGCTGCTTTGGCAATTTCGGTAATGTCGGTGACATTGGGGGAAAGCTTTACAATTAAAGGCTTCCTGCAGAGTTTTCGTACATTGCTGACCACTTCAGATACTCCATCGGCAGTGCTTCCAAACAAAAGGCATCCTTCTTTTACATTGGGGCAGGATACATTAAGCTCTATTGCGTCTATGTCCGCGTCAGACAAAATTTCAGCCATTTCACAGTAATCCTCCACGGAGTTCCCGGCTACATTTGCTATAACAGCCAGGTTGTATCCTCTCAAAAACGGAATTTCATCTCTGATAAAAGCATGAACTCCCGGATTTTGAAGCCCGACGCTGTTCAGAATCCCACCCGGAGTTTCTGCTATTCTGGGAGGAGGATTTCCCTTTCTTGGCTCAAGGGTCAAACCCTTTACAGATATACCCCCAAGCCGGTTCAAATCAAAGTATCCGGCATACTCTCTTCCAAAACCAAAGGTTCCGGAGGCAGCTATAACCGGATTTTTAAGCTTTACACCGCCTATATTCACAGATAAATCCAAAACCCAATCCTCCTGTCTTCAGTCAAAAATAAGCCTTTGAGCCGGAAAAACAGGCCCATCCTTGCATACATGGGCATAGTCATAATCGTCATTCAACTTTACCTTGCAGGCACAGACGAGGCATGCTCCTATACCGCAACCCATTCTCTGCTCCATGGAAACCTGGCAGAAAATGCCTTGGGAAAGGCAGCTTTCCGCCACAATGTTCATCATCGGCAAAGGCCCGCAGGT
Source organism: Clostridiaceae bacterium (assembly GCA_012727625.1). GTDB lineage: Bacteria > Bacillota > Clostridia > DSM-8532 > DSM-8532 > JAAYGP01. The sequence goes on along the minus strand of JAAYGP010000383.1, from coordinate 1,572 downwards.
GTATACACGGTCAGGTTTTTCACTTTTAAGCCATTTTATAAACGGTTCGGTTATAAATCCTTTAAAACCTAAACTTCCGTCATCTGTTGATATAATCAGTTCCGTGCATGCTTTTTCAAAATCTTTCTTTAAAACTATGGATTCTGCTGTCTGAAAACCTAAAAACGCTGTTTTCTTTGAAGCATTGCACATCTCAAGAAGAAAAAGCAGAGGGAAAATACCGATGCCGCCACCAACCACCGCTACTTTCTCGTTTTTTTCAGGTAGTGTAAAACCATTCCCAAGGGGTCCCATAACATCAATGAAATCACCCTCAGTGAAACAGCATAAATAGTTTGTTCCTTTGCCTTTTTTCATGAACACAATATCATAGGTATTATTTGACGGATCGACCCTGCATATGCTTATAGGGCGTCTTAAATACGCGTCAAGCCCATTGCTGCACCGGACATTTACAAATTGCCCCGGCAGGGCTTCCTGTGCTATTCTTTCAGACCTAATCCGCAGAGAATAAATATCTTCCGCAAGCATTTCAGACTTCTGAACCAGTTCATTAAAATTCATAAGTATCCTCCATATTGAGGGTATCGTATAAATTACTGCTTGCATTATAACATATATAAAAAAACCTGCAAACAATCCGAAAAATACTTAATTGTCTGATTTTTCAGTCATGTTACTGTTCACAGGTTCTGTTAAAAGATATATTGCAATAGAAAGAAACTTTAGTGAAACGAAGCTCTTGTTTCCGATGTTGCACAATATCTGACCTGTTCAGTAACTGAATCAGGGTGTGAACAGTAACTTAGCTGTCGTTCAGACAGGTCATGAAGTATGGATATTGTTAAATATAAGGAAAACAAGCGAAATACAGCTCACCACTTCGTATTTGCCCTGAGCTTTTCAACCAGGCACTCCGCGCTAAAATCCTCAAGCTCTATAAACGAAACCCTCTCCAGTATCATTCCCAGAGCATGGGCATCGGACGAGGATATAAAATTTCTGTCTTTATATTCAGGATATTTTTCTGTAAAATCATCCTGAGTTGTGTATCTTGACACCTCCAGCGTTTTAAGATATAAATCCTCCGGAATTGATCCAAGATTTGAAATTATGCTGTAGGATTCCCTGTCAACATGAGCCGGAACCGCCGCACCGCCAAGCCCGCACACTATGGAAACAGAGGTGTATAAATCAAGGCTGGTTGATGTTACCAGCAAATTCCCGATTTTTTTAACCGGTTTGTCTTCAGCGTCCAAAATCCATTGCTCCCCGAAAATATCCTCACGGTTTAAAACAGGCCGGTAATGCTCATTTAAAACATCCTGCATTTTCTCTGCTGCTAAAAGAGTCGGGAAATAGCACAAAAGATGAATTTCTTCACTTGTTTCAAGCTCAAGCCCGGGAACAAAAACTATATTATGAGCTTTCGCAACCTTTGATACGGCTTTGAGATTGCCGGTATGATTATGATCACATACCGCTATTATATTAATGCCTTTAAGCTTTGACATAAGAACTATGTTATTGGGCGTCATATCATTATCGGCGCATGGCGACAGACATGAATGG
>JAAYGP010000382.1 GCA_012727625.1 Clostridiaceae bacterium | reverse complement strand
GGAGTGGAAAAAGCGAATCAGATTAATTCCATTCCATTCAATCGGCACAAATCATGGCATGCTGCCTGGCTTTAAGCCGGACTGTGTAAGCGTGGAAAAGGAAGAACTGAAATACACAAACACACAGGTTGTTGTATGTATATGCCAGGACAGATTGTCAGCAAGGGATCAATACAGGGCAATAATAGGAACGGAACTGATGTCAGCATAACAGGAATTTGTGAAAGACACACTTCCAAATTATTCAAAATACCAGGCATAATAAAAAATTACAAATATTAAGGAAGGGAATAAAATGCATAGCAACAAAAAGAAATATTCAGAAATTCTTTACAGGATAAAAAAAATATTAGGTTTACTGAAACCGGAAGACATTCATTATATTGGCGGCAGCGAGGCTTTGCCTCCACCTCTTTCAAATGAAGAGGAGATTGAACTGCTGAGTAAATTGCCACTGCAGGATTTCAGTGTAAAAAGAACACTGATAGAGAGAAACTTGCGGCTTGTGGTTTACATAGCGCGAAAATTTGAAAACACCGGGATGGATATTGAAGATCTTACATCAATTGGAACCATAGGTCTTATTAAAGCGATAAACACCTACAATCCGGGGAGAAATATCAAACTTGCCACATATGCTTCAAGGTGCATAGAAAATGAAATACTTATGTTTTTAAGGAAGAACAGCAGGCTTCGCTCGGAGGTCTCCATTGATGAACCCCTGAATGTTGACTGGGACGGGAATGAGCTTTTGCTTTCAGATATTTTGGGCACCGATGGCGATATAATACAAAAGAACCTGGATGATAAGATTGACAAGGAGCTATTAATAGCTGCCATGACAAAATTAAGCCGAAGAGAGAAGAAAATTATGGAGATGAGATTTGGTTTAAACAATCAAAGAGAGAAAACGCAAAAGGAAGTAGCTGACATGCTTGGTATTTCCCAGTCCTATATTTCCAGGCTTGAAAAGAGAATATTGGGCAGATTGAAAAAGGAAATCACCCGTATGCTTTGATTTGAATTCGTGTTGAATTATTTCCATAAAAGTCTGAAAAGAAAATTTATTTATCCCTGTTCATGCCTTGTGTTCTTGATCAACGGGTATGTCAAGGGGTTGTGAGAATATTTTCAGTATTTAAATTCAGTATATTTGGCACTTCTCAGGTAAAAATGATAATAGGTTTTTAAAGCAAAAGAGTTTTGTATAATTTCATGTTTTTTCCTGGTTTGCATCCAAAGCCTATTATCATGTTGGGAGGTGCCAGTTATGATCAACAAGGTGGAAATATGTGGAGTCAATACGTCTAAACTTCCTGTATTAAACAATAAGCAAAAAGATGAACTGTTTAAGAGAATAAAAAACGGTGACAGAAGCGCCCGTGAGGAATTTATCCGGGGAAATCTCAGACTGGTATTAAGTGTAATACAAAGGTTTAATAATAGAGGAGAGCATGTTGACGATTTGTTTCAGGTGGGATGCATTGGTCTTATAAAGGCCATAGATAATTTTGATTTGTCTCAGAATGTTAAGTTTTCAACCTATGCGGTGCCCATGATAATCGGGGAAATCAGAAGATACTTAAGAGACAACAATTCCATCAGGGTAAGCAGATCCCTAAAGGATATTGCATATAAAGCGCTGCAGGCAAAAGAGAGGTTAACCAATAAATTATCAAGAGAGCCCTCTGTATCTGAAATAGCTGAAGAAATGAAAATACCAAGGGAGGATGTTATTGTTGCCCTTGACGCAATACAGGATCCTATTTCCCTGTTCGAATCTGTGTATCATGACGGAGGGGATGCAATATATGTTATGGATCAGGTCAGTGATGAGAAAAACAATGATGATAACTGGCTGGAGAATATATCAATTAATGAAGCCATATCACGTCTTACCGAGAGGGAAAGGATGATAGTTGACCTGAGGTTTTTCCGCGGAAGAACGCAGATGGAAGTTGCGGAGGAGATAGGGATATCCCAGGCTCAGGTGTCTCGGCTTGAAAAAGCCGCGTTGAAGCATATGCGAAAATATGTATAGAAAACCTGTAAAACAGTGTTATTTGTCACAGGACAATTTTACGTCTTTCATACGGCTTACATGAATAAATTATAACAGAAGAATATAAAAAAGGTGTAAGCTGTTATGATGCGTGAATCAAAAAGCTTTGAACGCGGCGGCATTCAGCTTCCGACATCCGGCATAAGCAGAATTGGAGATTTAAGGTCGAAAGAAGTAATCAATATTGTTGACGGCAGAAGACTTGGGTTTGTAAAAGACGTTGAATTCAGCCTGGAATCAGGACGAATTCTGTCTGTGGTTTTGCCCGGACCCTGGTCTTTTTTTCATTTATTCGGAAAAGAAACGGAAATGGTTATACCCTGGAGAGATATCCGGAAAATAGGTGAAGAAATAATACTGGTTGACATACGGGATAGTCATACTTAAATAATAATGATACAATAGATAATAAAATATTGTTCATAGGTTTTATTTTATGAATGATGCGCCATTAAAAGGAAGTTTTGGCGGAAAGAAGCTCCTGTTTCAGTTGCCGCGCAACATCCTGTCTGCAGTGAGAAGCAGGTTGGGTGTGAAAATACTGCCTTTATATAGAAAAATGTTTTTTAAGCATATTACTTTATGAAGTGTGAAAAATATCCGATAATTTATTTACAGACGGATATTTTGCCGGTTTTAATTTTGCTTTTAAACTGCTTAAAATGGAATTTGACTTGCATTGATTTTAACTGATTTGTATTACAGTTTTGGCTTTAATAAATAAAGACGGAGAGCTTACAGGGTCATCGGTACAAAAGATGTGTCAGGAGGATGAAAAATATGAAATGTCCTTATTGTTCTCATCTTGAGGACAAGGTTATTGACTCCCGACCGACGGATGAAGGGGAAACAATACGCAGGCGGAGAGAGTGTCTGGGATGTCAGAAGCGGTATACAACATATGAAAAGGTTGAATATATGCCTCTCATTGTTATAAAAAAAGACAAATCCAGGCAGCCATACAATCGTGAAAAGCTGTTGAACGGAATTATGCGTGCTTGTGAAAAACGTCCCGTATCAATAGATGAAATTGATGCTCTGATTGATAGAGTTGAAGCCACGATATACAATACCCTTGAAAGAGAAGTTACAAGCACTGAAATCGGCGAATGCGTAATGAAAGAGTTACGGAAGCTTGATGAGGTTGCATATGTAAGGTTCGCTTCAGTTTACAGGCAGTTTAAGGATATTGATACTTTCATGGAAGAATTGCAGAAGATAAAAACAGAGAAATAAAGAATCCTTTCCGTTTCATTATACGCATGTGCTTAAACCTGACTCACATATCGTTTTATTTGCATTACACCGCAAGACCCACCTTTTTTCATGGCTTTTAGCTTTCAAAACATACTCAGAAAACAAAGGATGAGGGGAGGTATATGTTTTGCCCAGCTTTGATGTTTCCCGACTAAACCGCATTGTAAAGAATACTTTAAACATGATAGATAAGAGCAGAGAAGCAATATATGATATTGCTGAAGGCGCAAGAAAGGAATGTAACCATCTTGAGGAAGAATTAAGGCAGCTTCAGACGGAAGTAAAGAATGTCATTACAAAGAGTGAGGAACTTGAGGCTGAACTTAAAAAGAGCCGCCAAAGACTGGCTTCAATAAGCAAAAACTTTGATAAATACAGCCAGGAAGATACCAGGCTTGCCTATGAAAACGCGGACAGAATTCGGATTGAGCTGGCTGTAAATCGCGAGCGTGAAAGGTTTTCAATTGTAAAGCGAAACGATCTTGAACTTCGCCTGAAAGAAGCAAAATCAACAGTTGATAAAGCTGATTCACTGGTCAATCAGGTTGGTACCGTAATGGATTATTTATCAGGAGATATCAGCGATCTCAATGATCAGCTTGAGGATGCGGAAAAGCGAAAATATCTGGCAATACGTGTCATTAAAGCACAGGAGGAAGAAAGAAGCAGGGTGGCCCGGGAGATTCATGACGGACCCGCTCAAATCATGTCAAACGTTGTTTTAAAGGCGGAGATATGTGAAAAACTGATTGATATAGATCTGGAAAAAGCAAAGAAAGAGCTCCGCGAATTAAAGAGGATAGTCAGAGATTCACTTAAGGATGTAAGAAGAATCATATATGATTTAAGGCCAATGTCTCTGGAGGATTTGGGACTTATACCCACGATGCAGAAATACATTGAGAAATTTGCAATCGAAACCGGCATAGAAGTTGCTTTCCAGCTTAAGGGTGAATATAGAATCATAACTGACAAGAATCTCACGCTTACGATTTTCAGAGTCATACAGGAAGCTTTAAGTAATATACGGAAGCATTCTGAAGCAAAAGAAGCTTCAATAAGACTGGAATTTGCACCTCTTGGTGTGGCTGTAAAAATTTCTGATTCAGGAAAAGGTTTTGACACAAGTCTTATGAAAGTTGGCAAAGATGACAGAAGCGGTGGTTTTGGTCTTTTCAGTATGAATGAGCGGATTGAATTGTTGAACGGGACAATGCAGGTAACATCGAAACCGGGGAAAGGCACGGTTGTCAGCGTGGTGCTTCCATATACAGATACTGAAGATTGAAAGGAGCAGAATCAATGAGTAAAATACGTGTCATGATCGCTGAGGATCATTCAATGATAAGACAGGGGCTGAAACAACTTATCGAACTTGAGGATGACATGAGAGTTGTTGTTGAAGCCGCTGATGGTATACAGGCAGTTGATTTCTATAATATTGAAAAACCTGATGTTGTTCTGATGGATATAAACATGCCCCAAATAAACGGGCTTCAGGCGCTGGAAGCAATAAAGAAGGATCATCCCGACGCGAAGATTATAATGTTAACAATTCACCAGGAAAGGGAATACCTTTTCCAGTCTCTCAGGCTTGGGGCCGGAGGCTATATTTTAAAGGATGCTGATGGAGCTGTTCTTGTTGAAGCTATCAGAAAAGTATACGAAGGAGAACCTTACATACAGCCGACAATGGCTAAGGAACTGATTGTTGAATTTAAACGCTACACAATGAGAGAGGAGAATAATGACAAAAAGTATAATGTTTTAAGCGACAGGGAGCTTGATGTGCTGAAGCTGATTGCAAAAGGCAAAGTAAACAGGGAGATTGCCAAAACTCTCTTCATAAGTGAGAAAACAGTCAAAAATCATATTTCCAACATATTCAAAAAACTGAACGTAAAGGACAGAACGCAGGCAGCGGTGTATGCCCTGAAAAATAAACTTGTGGACTGAATTATTGCAGAATTTTTTACTGCACAATATCTCAGAACAAAACTTCCCGCAAAGTAAAATTTATAGCGGAAACATCGGTATAATACCCCTTTAGCCTCCTGAATAATAGTCTTTGACGTATGCATTCTTTTATTGTAGAATAGTATAAATATTTTCAGAGAGGTAATGGGGGACACGTTATGAGAATCGAAATAATGGATACAACTTTAAGGGATGGTGAACAAACTCCTGGTGTTTCCTTCACAAAAACGGAGAAACATAATATTGCGAAAATTCTTCTAAGAGATGTGAAAGTAGATAGAGTTGAAGTGGCCTCGGCCAGGGTCTCAAAAGGGGAACTTGAAGCCGTAAAGCTGATGTCTGAATGGTGTGCGGCAAGAGGATATCTTGATAAAATGGAGGTTCTTGGTTTTGTGGACGGAAAAATCTCCGTGGACTGGATTTCCGAAGCCGGAGCAAAAGTTCTGAACCTTCTGTGCAAAGGATCACTGAAACATGTTGAAAAGCAATTGAAAAAGACACCTGAACAACATATAAAAGATATAAAGGAAGTTGTTCATTACGCCAGAAGCAAAGGAATAAGGGTGAATCTGTATCTTGAGGATTGGTCCAATGGCATCCAGGCTTCCCCGGATTATGTTTTTCACCTTGTTGACTCATTGTTAAATGAGAAAATAGACAGGTTCATGCTGCCTGATACCCTGGGTATACTGGAACCTGAACAGACTTTCCTCTATGTTAAGACCATGGTTGACAGGTATCCCGGCACACATTTTGATTTTCACGCCCATAACGATTATGATCTCGCTGTTGCCAATACATTTATGGCTGTTAAAGCCGGAGCTCTCGGAGTTCACACAACGGTTAACGGACTGGGGGAAAGAACAGGAAATGCCCCTTTGTCAAGTGTTATCGGAGTACTTAATGATCACCTGAAAGATGTTGAATTGTCAGCCGACGAATCCAGGCTTGCAAAAATAAGCAAAATTGTAGAGGTGTTTTCAGGCATACGAATCCCCGGCAACAAGCCGATAATAGGAGAATATGTCTTTACGCAAACCAGCGGCATTCATGCCGACGGTGACAATAAAGGTGCTCTATATTGCAATAATCTTATTCCGGAAAGGTTTGGGCGCTCAAGAAAATATGCATTAGGCAAGTCATCCGGCAAGGCAAACATCAAAAAGAATCTTGAGGAGCTTGGTATAGAACTGGATAAGGAATCCATCCGAAAGATCACCGACAGGATTGTTGAGCTTGGCGATAAAAAGGAAAACATTACGACAGATGATCTTCCATATATTATTTCTGACGTTTTAAGGACAAAGACAAATGGAGAAAAAATAAAACTTCTAAATTACTATATCTGCCACGCAAGAAATTTGAAACCTGTTTCCACAGTAAGCCTTGAGATAGACGGGCAGGTCTATGAGGAGACGTCGAACGGGGACGGTCAGTACGATGCGTTTATGAAAGCTATAACCAAAATTTATGATAAAATTGACAAACCAATGCCTCATTTAACTGATTACATAGTTACAATACCGCCCGGGGGTAAAACCAATGCTCTCGTTGAAACGGCAATTACATGGTTTTATAAACGTGAGTTCAAAACCAGGGGTCTTGATTCGGATCAGACAGCCTCGGCTATTAAAGCAACCATGAAAATGCTCAATATGATGGAGGATATGGTTTTGTAGCTTCATATAATATTAAAGGCTTTCGGATTTGTCTCCGAAAGCCTTTTTTGGTGGGCGATGAGGAACTCGAATCCCCGACTTTCACTACGTCAAAGTGACACTCTACCAACTGAGTTAATCGCCCGTAT
>JAAYGP010000381.1 GCA_012727625.1 Clostridiaceae bacterium | reverse complement strand
TGATTTCAGCGCTTTGATTATTCTCAATGATATCACACGGGTTTATTTCCATGATATTTGCAATTTGCTTCATATTATTTATCAGTGCATAAGCTCTGATATTTTCCATTTCACATCCGTCTTCAAAGAAAACAGTCGCACAGAAATGCCGGCTAAGGGCATCATCTGTTTTGTCAGCTTTATTAATTAATCCGTCATCGCCCATAACTGCAGGTTTCTCTGCTGTATCTTTATTTTTCCCTTTGCTGTCGATACCTTTTATACTTTTCAAATAAGCCACTGATTCTTCAATAATTTTTTCCGGGCTGCTTTCAGCGGATTCACCCATTTCGATTTTTTTAATTTCATTCTTAATAAAATCCATACCGCGGAATATAATATCAATTAAGGCGGTATGGTTTATTTCAGCCGGTTTTGAGTCTCTTATATAATACAAAAGGTCTTCAATTGTATGAGCCAGTTTGGATATATTGTCAAAAGACATCATTGCGGCTGAGCCTTTTATTGTGTGCATTATTCTGAAAATTTCGTCAATGGAAAGGTCAAGGCTTCCTGATTCTTCACATATCAGAATTTCCTGTTCCAATTGTTCAATTAGCTGATGTGTCTCGAAAATAAACATATCAAGCATGTGATCTGAGGATAGACCGCTTGCCAACAAACTCACCCCGTTTATAAAATACGTTTTCACGTTTAAACGTAAGGTTTTCTATTTACTTCATAAATACTGATAATAAAACCGGCTCAGATTTTATCAATAAAATACATTATTCTTATACTTACGAAGCAAGCTATTTATAACAGAGCTAAACCATGCTGACCATGCTTCCGGCATGTCAATTTCTGTTACAACCAGATCCACTTTGTTAAAAGTCATATACTCCAGTGCCTTTAAACCACGGGTAAACATTGCTTCGACATTGAAGCCAAATTCCTTCCATCTGAAGTTACGGCTGAGTATGTTCAGACTGTTCCTGTCGTAATCAGATAAAATAACATTGAACATTATTAGCATCCCCAATTATTGTTCAGTCTGTATCTTTTTGTTTTTGGTTGCTAATATATATATCGGAAGAAGCAAAAATTTTTAATAGAAAAAATAAGATTTATATTTACTTTATCCCCTTGGATAAAAAACACGATGCTTTGCTTTATTGTTTACCTTTGCAAAAGGCCGTTTTCGGCAAAGCTGAAATATTCATCCCCGGCTGCTATCAGATGATCTATGACTGTAATGGAAATTGTGCTTAAAGCATCACATATACGCCGCGTTACTTCTATATCGGCAGTGGATGGCCTTAAACTTCCTCCGGGATGGTTATGGGCCAAAATGACACTGCTTGCCTGATACCTTAACGCAGTTTCCACAATAAGCCTTGGATAAACCGGAGCCTCATTTATTGTTCCCTCATGGACAAGGGCGGCATAATTTAACCGGTTCTGAGAGTTCAGACAGCATACATAAAAGGCCTCATAGTTTTTGCCAATGAAAAGTGAAGTGACATACTTCCCCGCTTTACAGGAACTGTCCAAAACAGGTTTTTTACCTTGCTTCTGCAGAATGTATCGTCTCGCCAACTGAGGTATCATAGCAAGAAAAACAGCTGTGTTTCTGTTTACTTTTCCTTCTTTTTCAATAATCTCCGGACTGGCATCAAGAAGATTGGCTAAAGTCCCGAATTTATCAATAAGCCGGTGAGCCAACTCATTTGTATCACGTCTTGGAATTGTATAAAACAAAAGCAACTCAAGAACCTGATGATCTTCAAATGAGTTTAAGCCCTCATTAATAAACCTTTGCCTGAGCTTTTCCCTGTGACCTGTATGTAAATTCTTAGTCATAAACGTTATCTCCTGACACTTTGTTTTGTTAACAAGTTCATGTTATTTTTTTGCAAATTTACGCCATGACCTTTTTGACTGACCACCTGATATAGGAAATTGTACTTCCTATGCAGGCGGAAGACAGCTGAGCCTGGATATATCCTCCTTAAATATATCCCATGGGTATTGTTCCGGAGGAATACTGGTAAAAGTGAGAGTTTCGTCTCTTACCGGATGATTGAATTCCAGTTTGTATGACCATAGCGCAATATTATCTGTAAAACCTTTCTGATTTTTTGCGCCGTATTTTATGTCACCTGTCAGAGGATGTCCGATGTTTGACATTTGCACCCGTATCTGATGGGGCCTGCCCGTTTCCAAATCAATCTTCAGCAAGGTATTCCCACTATTGTGCGATATCACACTATATTGAAGAATCGCCTCCTGACTGCCTTTTATATTATTTGATACGACTTTCACAGTATTGCTCTTCCAGTCTTTATACAAATAGTCCCTGAGCGTTCCGTATAAAGAATCTAGCAATCCCTCGGCAACAGCAATATATGTTTTCCGTATGGTTCTTGAACGTATCTGTTCTGAAAGCCTGGCAGCCGCCTTGGAAGTTCTTGCAAAGACCATGACACCTCCGACCGGCCTGTCCAGCCTGTGAACCAATCCGATGAATACATTGCCGGGCTTATTGTATTTGTCTTTTATATAGGTTTTAAGGTAAGAAAGCAAATCCCCATCCTCGCTGATATCCCTTTGAACCGGCATATTTGGAGGCTTTTCGACAACCAGGAGATGATTATCCTCATACAAAACTTTTATTTCTTTTATTAGCATTAACAACAGTTCTCCCGACAATAATTTTGATAAACTAACACGTACTTACAATTTTAACCCTAATTTATTCCATAGTCAAGCTGCAATGCTATAAAAATGCAAATCTTTGGTTATAAAAGCTACTGTTCACACCCTAATCTGATTCAGATTCTGCCAAATTAGTTCTGGATATTGAGCAATAACGGTTGCTGTTCACATGTTCTGTTAAAAGATATTGTGCAATAGAAGAAACTTTAGCGGAATGAAGCTCTTGTTTCTGTTATTACACACTACCTGACCTGATCAGAAATTGAATCAGGGTGTGAACAGTAACTTTCATTTACAAGTTCCAGTGAGTTAAAAAACCTAAAAAAAAACTTAAAAAGAAAGCTGCCCAAAATATTCTTTTGAGACAGCTCCGCTTCATTAACTAAAATTCTACGCCGTGTGTGCTTTAAATTCCTTTATCAACGCGGGAAGCACTTCAAGTACATCACCCACAATACCGAAAGTAGCCACTTTAAATATGGGCGCATCCGGATTTTTATTAATGGCAATGATAATATCAGATGAGGACATTCCCGCAAGATGCTGTATTGCGCCTGAAATTCCGCACGCAAAATATACTTTGGGTCCAACGGTTTTTCCGGTTTGTCCCACCTGGTGACTGTAATCAATCCAGCCTGCGTCAACCGTGGCCCTTGATGCTCCTACCGCTCCGCCAAGCACCCGCGCGAGTTCTTCAACAAGCGCAAAATTCTTCGGATCCCCAAGACCTCTTCCTCCTGATACTATGATATCTGCTTCCGCAAGGTTCACTGTTTCGTAAAGCGTCCGCACAACATCGACAACTTTCACTTTTGGATTGGAATTTATATTTATTTCAGGTCTTATAATCTCACCCTTTCTGCTTTCATCCGGTTGTATCGGCTTCATAACCTTAGGCCTTACTGTTGCCATCTGGGGATGGTGGTTGGGACATATAATCGTAGCCATGAGATTTCCACCAAACGCAGGCCGCGTTTGCATTAATATTTTCTTTTCAGGATCAATCGAAAGCTCCGTACAATCCGCCGTAAGGCCTGTATTAAGCCGGGAAGCAACCCTGGGTGCCAATGAGCGGCCATATGTTGTGGCTCCCATTAAAACGATCTCAGGTTTATAACTTTTAATAAGCTGAACAAAGATATCAGCATATGATTCATCATTAAAAAGACGGAGTGATTCATCTTCAACAAGATAAACTTTATCCGCACCATATGCAAATAACTTTTCAGCCTCTTTTTCAATTTCCGAACCTATTAACACCGCTGACAAAGGCACCGATAAATCATCCGCCAATTTCCGGCCTGAGCCCAGAAGCTCAAAAGCAATCTGGCGCGCCTCCCCGTTTTTATGCTCAGCAAAGACCCAGACACCTTTATAGGAAGATAGGCCTGAGGATTCTGCTTCCTCATCCTTTACAAATTCGATTGCGTTAAACTTGCATGATGAAACACATGAACCGCACAGCGTACAATTATCAAGAATTTCAGCCTTTTTATCAGTCACTTCTATTGCGTTAAACGGGCAGGCGCTGACGCACAGCCCGCATCCAAAACATTTCTCCGCTATTATATTAATACAGGACATAATTATTACCCCCAATAAATCAAAATTACCTTGCTTTCATAAACTGCATGGACAACAGCTTCTGAGCCAGTTTTTTCGCCTGCTCCTCCGCAGTGCCTTCAATCATTTCCGCGACTACATTATGCTCAGGAACAAAGGTCTTAATGACCTGTGTTGGAGAGCCTTTTAAACCGCAGCGATCCTTGTCAGCTCCAATATCATCAGCGGTTAAAATTTTTACTTCTGTTTTTTTGGCTTTCAGCTTTCCTTTAATTGAAGGCAGCCTGGGTTCGTTAATTTCTTTTACAACTGTAATAACTGCGGGAAGAGGCATCTCAATAACTTCGTAACCATCATCAGTCAGCCTCTGACAGCGAATATATCCATCTTTGATCTCTTCAATTTTGCGGACATAGGTAGTATGCGGGATATTAAGCTTTTCCGCAAGGCTGGGCCCCACCTGAGCTGTATCGCCATCGGTTGCCTGCTTTCCGCAGATAATTAAATCATATTCTCCCAAGGCTTTGATTCCCATTGAAAGCGCATAGGAAGTTGCCAGGGTATCCGCGCCGGCAAAAGCTCTGTCACTTAACAGGACCGCCTCGTCCACACCAACAGCAATTGTTTCTTTAAGCAAATCGGCAACCTTTGGGATACCCATGCTGATTACCGTTACTTTTCCACCTGTTTTCTCCTTAATTCTGACTCCTTCTTCAATAGCGTATTCGTCAAAAGGATTTATTATCGCTTCAACACCTTCGCGGATTATTGTATTTGTTTCCTTGTTTATCTTAACCTCATTGGTACCGGGTACCTGTTTTACACATACAATAATATTCAAACAAATTCACTCCCATATATTTATTTACCGGTGGATTACCTGCCACCAACGCAATGCCCCGAAACGCAATCCTAATAATAACAGTCTGTGCCGGATTTAACCGGCACGGATTTTGTACCATATATGCATAGCCTTATCTGATCCTGTTTGTTAAACCTTTCTTTATCGGCACTGCTTGTCTATCATATATGTAAAAGCCTTAGCCAAAACTTCCGGGTGCTTTTTACGAATAAAAACACCGGAATCCAGCATAAGCTTAACCGTTCCCTATTTTGAGGATAATTCCTTTATCAATTCAAGGGCTATGACATTTCTTTGTATCTGGTTTGTACCCTCATAAATCTGGGTAATCTTTGCATCTCTCATCATTTTTTCCACCGGGTATTCTTTCATATATCCATAGCCGCCCAATATTTGCACCGCATCAATTGTAACTTTCATGGCTGTATCGGATGCAAAAACCTTTGCCATGGCAGATTCTTTTGAAATGTTTTTAGCTCCGCTGTCAATATGCCTGCAGGTTTGATAAACAAGAGCCCTTGCGGCTTCTATTTGAATAGCCATGTCCGCCAGCATATGCTGAACTGCCTGGAATGATGAGATTGGCTGATTAAACTGGATTCTTTCCCTTGAGTATTTCAAGGCAGCATTGAGTGCTCCGGTTGCTATACCAAGAGCTTGTGCCGCCACGCCCGGTCTGGTTCTGTCAAGAGTTTTCATGGCTACTATAAATCCCATACCTTCCCTTGCAAGAAGATTTTCCTTTGGAATTCTGCAATTCTCAAAAATAAGCTCTCTTGTGGAAGACGCTCTAATCCCCATTTTATCTTCCTTTTTGCCGAATGAAAAACCGGGGGTGCCTTTTTCAACAATAAACGCTGAAAAGCCCCTTGCGCCCTTTTCGCGGTTTGTACATGCAATGACCGTATAGACATCTGCTTCGCCGCCGTTTGTTATCCATTGCTTTGTTCCGTTTAAAACGTAATGATCTCCATCCAAAACAGCGGTTGTTTGAATGCCTGCGGCGTCACTTCCCGCGTTTGCTTCGGTAAGGCCGAAAGCTGCCAGCTTTTTCCCCGCCGCAATATCCGGAAGATATTTTTGTTTCTGCTCTTCAGAACCAAACAGGATAATCGGGAAAGTCCCAAGCCCGGTTCCAGCAAAAGCCAACGCAATTCCTCCGCATGCACGGCTTAATTCCTCAACAACAAGTGCCATTTCAAAAACTCCGCCGCCCAATCCCCCGTATTTTTCTTCAATGTAAACACCGCATAAATCGGAATCAGCCAGATATTTTATAATGTCGTGGGGGAATTTGCCTTCAATATCATACTCAATTGCCACCGGAGCGATTTTTTCATCAGCAATCCTGGCAGCCAATTCCTTTATCATCTGTTGTTCTTCAGTTAAAAAATAATTCATTCGGAGCACTCCTTTTATAATTAATTATCAGAGTATATTATCTGGTAATAAATTTATATATGATAGTATATTATAAAAGCTTGGGGGATGCAATAACTAATGGAAATATTAAATTAGTTAGCTTGAAATAGCTTGAAAGAGCCTGCCGGCAGGGCTTGTAACGCGCTGATGGCGGTATTTATGCAAAGAGAGATTACATTGAAATGATTATGCTATGTAGTATGCGGTTTGTTAATAAAACCGGTAAATACCCTGTGATTGCAATGGTTACAATAAAGAGACTGTAGAATAGAGTGTGACCTGGGGATTTGACCTCTACCCCAGGTCAGACCTGATGAGGCACTCCGGATATACGTCCGGTATTCCTGCTGCCTGCAGCTTAATCCTGCAAAACCTTACAAGCTTGTTCCTGGTTTGGCGGCTTATTTCAGATCCAGGATTCCTCTGAACAGATTCGCAAGCTTGATTTTTGATTCCTGAAAAATCTCAACAACCTTAAATTTAATTTCAACAGGTATTTCACTGTCGGAACCGGTTAATGATATAATCCCCATCTCTTCCTCGTTAAGTTCATTCCTTAATAAATCTATATATTCTTCTTCTATTTCTCCTTTGGTATCTTCAACAAAACACAGCGGCGGGAACATAACACACCACCAGTTCTGCCCCTTTGCTTCCCCTATCTCAATTTTAAGTGCTTCATAGTAGCCTGCCGGCAAAATCATATTCCCATACTTTTTAGTTGGAAACGGAAAACTGCCAAAAGATACGGTTGCTGTTTTCTGAAAGCATTCTGATAATAAAACTTCATTTGCCACAGATTCAATTTTCTCCTTATTGTTCGACAAATAATCCTTTGCTTTTTCTTTAGTATCTATTTCGCGCATCTTTTCATTCATAAAACTGATTATGGCGTCCCTGACCTTTAATTTCAGCATTTGATCATATTCTTCGTCACTGTTGGCCACTATATGAAGGCGAATCATGCTGTCAGACAAATCCTTGTTTATACTTTCCGCGTATAAGCAAACAAGAGATAAAAAAAACAGTATTGAAGCAACTATGGCCGCAATCCACTTAATTCCGCCTGTATCCTTAATTGTATGGAATGAAAATACTGTTTTCATAAAATCACCTCTTATACCATGTTATGAATTTATGAACCAGCA
The DNA here is from genome assembly GCA_012727625.1 of Clostridiaceae bacterium. Taxonomy (GTDB): domain Bacteria; phylum Bacillota; class Clostridia; order DSM-8532; family DSM-8532; genus JAAYGP01. The sequence goes on along the minus strand of JAAYGP010000381.1, from coordinate 3,977 downwards.
GTTTAAACCTGCCCGTTATGTTTTTTATCGCAGATATTCCCGGTATAAAAAACAGTTTTACAAATCATAGCCTTAGTATAAGTATTGACGGATTTTTTCATTCCATACATTTTAATGAGAAATAAATATTTTCCTGCTGCGGTTTCTTTTTACTGAAACAAAATGCGGCCGGACAACCAGGGGGCAACTATTAATTGACCAGTTATTTTTCGCTGCTTGCTTTAACTTTGTTTTTATATGGATATCTTTACCTTTCAGTATTATATGGTATATATAAGAAATCCGATTTAAGAATCGGATTTCTCGAACTGGCTTTGATGTTTCCTGAAAAAATCCACCCTTGGTTCAAGGAATTCCAGCTTATGGTTCCCCGGTTCAGGCATAAAGGCATATATCGGCTCAAAAATGCGATCCCAGCTCCAGAAACTCTCGTCAACCCTTAAATATCTGCGAATCATTTCAGCTCCTTCAGGAGCGATAGGATGCACCAGAACAGCTGCCGTACGAACCATATGAAAACAATCAATCAGTACCTGTCTTCTAAGTTCGTCATTGTTTTCCGTTTCGGCCTGTTTAATATTTTTAACCCAATACTTATTAATATTCCTTATAAATATATCCAAAAGATTCATAACGAGATGGAACTCATAGTTATACATGAGTCTCTCATAACTTAAAACCGTTTCCCTGGATTGCTGCAAAATATCGTCGCTTATCTCTCCTATGGGTATAATACCGTCATAATATTTTTGCGTGGTGTAAAAACATGAGCGTACAGCGCGATTAAGTACATTTGTTAAAAGATTTCCTTCCTTCAGCACAGGATCACTGCCGCTTCCGGCATTTGGATTCAGTGGCTTCGGCTGAAAACTGACACTTCTTATACTAAGACCAAGTCCAAGAAAATGCGCCCGAAGCTGTTCCGCTGTATAGTGTTGCAAAAGTTCCCCCGCCATCGGAGGTTTTATCTCACTGCTGCTGCTTGCTTTTTTGTTCAGGAATAATATGTGATTATTAACAATAAGCTCAGGAAGCCTGATATGACCTTCAGGCACATCCACTGAGGGCTCTGTACCCTGGGTTCCCATAAACATTGACATTTCAACAGGTCCGTAAAAATATACATTATCTTCACCAATAAACTGGTAAACCTGTGAATCTTTTGAGCACCACCAGTCTTTCCATTCGTCCTTATCCTTATTTTTCATCTCAAGCAGTGTTTTAGTAAAAGAAATTGGTGCCCAGAGTGATTCAGGCCAAACCCATATTGTTAAATTCTCAAGCCCCTCCAAAGGAAGCGCGGGAACTCCCCACTCAATATTTCCGGTCAGTCTGAACGGTACCAGGGTTTTTCCCGTTCGGTAACGTATTGATTTTGAAGACAGTATTTCACTTGCCTTTTCCCTGTCTTTAAGAGTTGTGAAAGCCATTGGTACGGATGATTTGCTTTCATCGTCTATAAGCTCATATTCGGGGAGTATTTCAGACAGAGTCTTCAAATCCTCGATATATTCCCTCTTTACATAAATAATCGGCGGCTCAAGAAATTCCTCAATGCTTTTGATTGCGAAAGTGCGGGCATTGGTTTGTTCTTTAAGCCTTTCAACCCATTGTTTCAGCAATGAATGAAATTTATCAAGCTTGAAATACCAATTGGTTACATCACGCATTTCCGGCCTTTTTCCCGACAATACGCTTATAGGGTTTATCAATTCGGATGGCTGGTACTGATGCCCCAGTGAGCATTCATCGGCATATGCTTTTTCGGATTTGCAGCCCATTATAGGACAGATTCCCACAACCTGGCGCCCGTTAAGAAAAACGTCATGCTCGCTGTCATAGAACTGTGATGTCGTCATTTTAACAAGGTGCCCGTTTTTATATAATGTTTCCATAAACTCATCCGAAACTTCCCTGTGAATATCCCTGGAACGACCCAGACCGGATGCGGCAAACAAATCGGTATTGATGTGATAAGCCTTTAATACTTCTTTTTGCTTTTCGTGGTTGGAAGCGACAAACTCTTCAATAGTTCCATTATACTCACCGTTTTCAACCAGTCGCATATAATGCGCCACTATTGGAGAGCCATAACAGTCGGTTCCTGATATGAAAATAACATTTTCTTTGCCTATCCGATCTCTCAGGAAACGCGCAAACATATCGGCATGGATAAAAACTCCGCCAATGTGGCCGAAATGCAATTCCTTGTCTCCATAAGGCATTCCGGCTGTTATAACGGCGCGTTTCGGGAATACCGGCCTTGACTCATTATGTGAAGTTTTGTAAATTTTATCCAACATTTTTTATCCTCCCCATTAATATGTCGTGGTATTGTGAAAACAACACCTCTGCTATAGCCATTTCATGCCGCGTGGCAAGAAAGTGTATTTCAGCCTGTCGGGCTTTAAAATGCGGTAAATTGCTTATATCACTTATTCTAACTATATGACAAAACTGTGTCAACCAACAAAAGATCTGAAAGCAGGTTTTGCATTAATATTATGTTACTGTTCACAGCCCTGCAGTAATATTTTTTCATTTTAATCCGATATAATTTATGGATCCCATGAGCATTTGCGTAAATCGCAATTAATTGCAGGAAAACAGTATGAAACCTATGATTAGTGTACGAAACATACTTCAGAAGAAAATCTCGGATATACAAAGCAGGCTCCCGATACCCATCCGAAGCACGTATTTGGGGAGTTCATTTTCCCATGTGCTGAATGAAGCAACAAACAAAAACATGATAAAAACAAGAAATCCCGAAATTACACTTGATACATCAAAAAAATTATATCCTCGTGTATCCGGTAGCTATGAAGCTGAATATCCTTTTTTATCCCAGGACGAAATATCTGAACTGATGCCGGAAATCAATGAAGCCATACAGAAAGCTTCCGTGAAATACGGCGTGGATCAGAACATGATCAGGGCTATAATAAAACAGGAATCCTCCTTTCAGCCCTTTGCGCTGTCAACTTCAGGCGCCATGGGTTTAATGCAGCTTATGCCCGGAACAGCAAGTTTGCTCTCTGTTACTGATCCCTATGACATTGAGCAGAATATTATGGGCGGCACACGTTTTTTTAAAGCTCAGCTCGATGCTTTTGACGGAAGCTATGAGCTGGCTCTTGCGGCCTATAACGCCGGACCGAACAATGTGAGAAAATATGGAGGAATACCGCCGTTTCCGCAAGCTCAGAACTTCGTTAAAAATGTAATGGAATACTACAAACTTTACGTTTCATCAAGCTGCTGACTGCTCAATAAATAAAAAGAACCTGGTTTGCCGACTGTTAAAAACAATCACCCGTTACCGGGTGTTTATGAGTTCAATGGATTTAAAATACGCTTCTTTATTTCCTGACCATTCAGTTTGCTTTTTGAATTGGCGGCATTAGATTCTCATAATTGTCAAAACATGTGTCGGATTATATCATTTTTTGTCACTATTGTGGCTTCACTGTCTGTTTTTTTAATTAAATCCATCCACAATTTCCACAGACTTATCCACAGTCTGCATAGGCAATATTGCCTCAAAAATATGCCTTGTCCACAGTAATCACAATAAATTTTTCAGCTTGCTGTGGATAATGTCGCAATCCCTGAATTTACCTCTCACCAAGCTTCAGGCCGGGTTTGGCGTTTAGATCCATGCCTGAAAATTCATTTTTTACAAAACTGTAGTATGCTGCGGAAGCAATCATTGCGGCGTTATCAGTACATAAAGCCGGCGGTGGATAAAATATTTCAATTCCGGGTTTTCCACAGGCTTCTTCAAAACTTTTGCGAAGAAATCCGTTTGTAGAGACTCCTCCCGCCAGGCAGATGGTTTTTACGCCGGCAGCAATAGCTGCGTCAACCGTATTTTCAACCAGAACATCCACTGTCGCCTTTTGAAATGAAGCACAGATATCTTTAACCGGTACTTTCTCGTTTTTTTGGTGAAACTGGTGCACAGTGTTGATCAC
>JAAYGP010000380.1 GCA_012727625.1 Clostridiaceae bacterium | reverse complement strand
GATAAATACGGAAGCACCCCGGCGTTTGCTTTTTTAAAGTTACCGGATTATTTTGCAAAGATACCGTGTTTTATAACATCAAGAAGTTCATCAATGCCTGCCATTATAACCTCATCGCCTTGCTCAAAGGATACCAGCAAATCAATCCTTTCCAGGAGCGTGTAGACAATATATGCAAGGGTTTTTGCAGAAACATCACTTCGCAATTCACCGATTTTTTGAGACTTCTCAATCATTTCCAGTAAATAGTTTTTTGATAAATCACCAAAGCAGTCGCGGATCGAATCGCGAACAGAAGGTTCTTCTTCCTGAATCCTGCGCCAAAGTGAATTGTATCTGGGTTCCTTTTGTGCAAATTGCAAACCAAGTATTACTTTTTGACAAATTTCATCAAAAAAATTCCTTTTCCCATTATTAGTCTCATGTTTGTCAAAAAAACAAGCTTCTCTCTCCCCATACGATAAATCAAGGAAAGGTACAAGTCCAGCTTGTTAAAGAAACGGTAATAAAAACTACCCTTGTGCATGCCGGCTTCTTTAATTATGTTATTTAATGATGCGTTTCGGAATGAGTGCATGGAAAACTCGGTTAATGCTGCTTCAAACAAGCTGTTGTTTGTTTCCAGGGGATTTTTCACTCCATCCGCTATCCATTTAAGCTTTATTTCATAAAGCATTAATCCTCATCCTCCAGGAGCCTTTCCTTTGCCATTTTTTATCCTCTTGCTTTTCAACCATTTGGGAATATACCAAATTTTAAAACATACCAGTCCTGTAAATAGAATTACTATTAAAACCCACCAATACCAGTTCATTAAGCTGCATTGGACTTATAGCAACTGCTTTTATAACCTCGCTTTCGCGTTCTGTAACAATTGAAAGCCCAATCGTGGCTCCGCCTATGAATAAGGAAAGTAAAAGAACAGATATCATGGAAACATCGTAGTCAATGTTTCCCCTGGGGCTGACAGACACAGCTTCGTAAGATATTTCATCAGCGGCAAGTGCCAGGGCGACAAGCATTTTTATTGAGATATAATACCTCCTTGACCACCTGGTCTAAAAATAGTATATAGCAATTTGACCAACTGGTCAAAAAAAAGTTATTTTTATTTTTTTATCACTGTGTTACAATATATGAGGTTATGATTTTGTCGAAAATTGTAAATAATAACCATTATGATTATTGTAAATAATTATGTTTAATAATAGCTGGATTAATTGTACCCATCTCCTTAATGAAAGGGATAACAGGTATAACCTAAAGCGGAAAGTTTATTATCCGTACTGTGATTATCGCCACATATTTTATGCAGGAGTATAAAATGTATCCTGCGCATGTGGTTTTTCAGATTCCCTGTAGTGACCGGGACATATTGGAAACTCAATATAATTGTGCAACAATTAGTTGTGCAACAATTATATTGACATAAATAAATTACAACCAGGGAGGATTAATTTATGGACAAGAATCCAACAATAGGGTACCTGCCGGATGAACGGCCTCCATTCTGGAAACTTATACTTTACGCAATTCAGCAGGTTATTGTAATGTTTCCTGCAACGGTGGCCGTAGCATTGATAACAGGGTTTCACATCTCAACAACAATTTTTGCAAGTGGTCTGGCAACATTATGTTTTTTATTTGTTACAGGGAGACAGATTCCGCTGTATTATGGTTCAAGTTTTTCATATATTGCCGCAATTGCCGGTTTAATGGCTTCCGAATCACTTGCCGGGTCTTCATTGAATGAAAAAATCTCAATAGCGCAGTTTGGTATTATTATGTCAGGTCTTGTTTCAATAGCCGCCGGGCTTATTGTTAATCGCTTCGGGAAAGAATCCATTGAAAAAATTCTTCCTGCGACAATCACCGGACCTATTGCAATGGTTATCGGGCTTACTCTTGCAGGTACAGCTTTAGGTGATGCCACTTCAATTGCCATCGATAACGCCGGTACAATTTCGGTCGCAGATGATAAGGTAGCTCTTGCAAAGAATATGGCGTGGATAGTTTCTCTTGTTACACTCCTTGCCACTATTCTCTTTTCGGTGTATCTGAAAGGGTTTATAGGACAGCTGCCGCTTATTCTGGGGCCGATCCTCGGGTGTATTGCCGCATATATTATAAAGCTTTCAACCGGAATTGATCTTTTTAAGATTTTGCCGGAAACAGCAGCCAGCGGTTTCTTTTCAAGGCCGATATTTACGCTGCCAAAGCCGTCATGGATGGCCGTTGCGGCAATAATGCCCATTGCAATTGCTACAATACCCGAATCAACGGCTCATATATACCAATTGGATATCTATGTAAATGATTTGGCACGGAAAAAAGGAACTGAAAAGAAATATGATTTAGCCAATAAATTAGGTCTTAATTTGATTGGCGACGGTATTGGTGATATGGTTTCAGGATTTGTCGGCGGTCCTGCGGGTACGAATTATGGTGAAAACATAAGTGCCATGGCAATTACCAAAGTGTTTTCCGTTCCTGTTCTTATTGCCGCATCAATTATAGCTATGCTAATTTCATTCATAACTCCTCTTATCAATTCCATATACGCAATTCCCACAGCAGTAATCGGGGGATTGGAGATTTACCTGTTTGGCGCTATTGCGGCACAGGGTATAGCAATTATGGTTGAGAAGAAAGTTGATCTTTTCAGTGCAAAAAACATAGCGATAATAGCGACAATTATGATTATAGGCCTTGGAGGACAGTATCAGTTTAGCGGAAGTATTCCTTTCTTTGGTATTGAAATTCCGTGTGTTGCAGGTGCGGCCATATTCGGAATTATACTGAATATTATTCTCAGTATTGGCTCACGTAAAAAAGCTTAATCTGAAAATCATTAATGCAAAACAGATTCAATGGGTTTTATGCTTATTGAATTTGTTTTGCCTCTGTTAATAAGCAATTTGCGATGTTGAAAGTTGTTGATAATATTGAATTATGAGG
>JAAYGP010000379.1 GCA_012727625.1 Clostridiaceae bacterium | reverse complement strand
GTTTAAAGGTACCCTGGAGTATTCTGTTCTTTTTTTAATAGTTATTCGTAAAAAATCATGCCAAAATCAAAATACCGGAAAGAGTAATATCATATTTGCAACCAGCATGGTAAAGGAACCACATAGGAAAATGCCTATTCAGACAAACCTCCAGATGTTTGCCGGTGAGGGTGAAAAGACAGAAAAGGCAACTCCAAAGAGAAGGAAAGATGCCCGGGAAAAGGGGCAGGTGCTTCAGAGCAGGGAAATTTCTTCGAGTCTTATTCTTCTTATTGTATTTTTATCCATAAAGCTTCTGGGAAGTTATATGTACCGGGAGATTGAATCTTTTTACCGTCTATGCGTAAATGATTTGACCTTAACCTTTGATGTGCTTTCTGTAAATGAAATAATGCACCTGGTGAGTCTGGTTATGGTCCAGCTTTTGAAAATAATTGGCCCTGTCTTTGGAATAGCTTTTGTAACGGGTGTGACAGCAAGCTATATACAGGTAGGCTCTTTGTTCACAACAGAAACTTTAAAACCAAAATTCAGTAAGCTTAACCCTGTAAACGGAATTAAAAGGATATTTTCACTGCGTGGCCTTACCGAATTGATCAAGTCCCTGTTAAAGATTACTGTTATCAGTATTGTGGCCTGGCAGAGCATCAAAGGAGAGATTACAAACATTGCAAAATTAATGGATCAGGAATTAAAGTCTGCAGCCTTATACATTTTTTCAACAGGAATTGATATCGCGATTAAAATATGTGTTATGATGTTCATAATAGCTATGTTGGACTATGCTTACCAGTGGTGGCAGTATGAAAAGGATTTAAGAATGACAAAGCAGGAAATAAAGGAAGAATATAAAGAGATTGAAGGAAATCCGGAAACAAGGCAAAGAATACGGCAAAAACAAAGAGAGATTTCCATGCGGAGAATGTTAAGCGAGGTTCCAAAGGCGGATGTGGTTATCACAAACCCCACTCACTATGCCGTAGCAATAAAGTATGACGCGGATGAAGCACCGGCCCCGATAGTTGTTGCCAAGGGTCAGGATTACATGGCAAAACGAATAAAGGACATAGCAAGGGAAAACGGGGTTGAAACAGTGGAAAACAAACCGCTTGCCCAGGCACTGTATAAGGCTGTGGATATTGGCCAGCAGATCCCTCCTGAGCTTTATCAGGCAGTGGCTGAAATACTTGCATTCGTTTACCAGCTTAAAGGCAAAATACCTGCAAGGGCCTAAATTAATACGAAAATGTTATGGCGAGGAATCCTTAATGAAAACTCTTTTAGTCGCTATAAACTCTCAATATGTTCACTCAAATCTTGCTGTCTTATATTTAAAGGCCGCCTGCAGTGAAGTGCCCGGTGAGGTTAAGGTTCTTGAGTTTTCAATTAATGAGAGCCTGAAGTCGGTTTATTCTGCAATAATCAGAGAAAAGCCGGATGTAGTCGCTTTTTCATGCTACATCTGGAATATTGAATATGTTATAAAGCTTTCCGAGGATATAAAAAAAGCAAATCAAAATATAATAATAATTGCAGGCGGGCCTGAGGTCAGCTTTGATAATGGCGGTCTTTTATGCTCCAAAGATTTCGTGGATTATATTATTGCGGGAGAGGGAGAGCATAAGCTGCCCCAGCTTCTAAAAAGCATACAAAAGGGGATCAAACCGATAGTCGATGAAATAAATAAGCTGAAGAGCTTTTCTGTTGTGGATGGGCTTGAAACCCTTAAAAGCCCCTATCAATTTATAGAAAAAAATTCTCTTAAAAATAAAATCGCCTATGTGGAATCTTCAAGAGGCTGTCCTTTCCGTTGCTCATACTGTATGTCCTCAATAACCGATGGAGTCAGATTCTTTCCTCTGGAAAAGGTCTTTGATGCCATAAAGAGGCTTACCAAAAGCGGTACCCGGATTATAAAATTCGTTGACAGGACATTTAATTCAAAAGAGGAAAGAGCATTGGAAATATGGAATCATATAAGACAATATGAAAATGCGGATATTGTTTTTCATTTTGAAATAGATCCTGCTCTTTTGACAGAAAAAATGCTTGACTGTCTTGAAAAAATGCCACCGGGTCTTGTTCAGCTTGAGGCAGGCATTCAGTCTGTGCATCAAAAGACACTTTCTGCGGTTAACCGCCCACGGCCGGTGGAAAAGGCCATAAAGAATATTGAAAAAATAGTATCTTTTAAGAATATTCACACTCATGTGGATCTTATTGCCGGGCTTCCGTATGAAAGCTATGATTTATTCCGGCAATCCTTTAATAGGGTTTACAATTTGTCTGCCCACCATTTCCAGCTTGGTTTTCTGAAGCTTCTGAGGGGCTCTGAACTAAGAAACAGCGCGGATTTTCACGGCATTAAATACAGAAGCTATCCTCCCTATGAGATTATATCCAACAAATATATTACAGCGGAGGAACTTCTGATACTGAAAGATATTGCGGAATGCCTTGAGCTTTTTTACAATTCGGGGAGGTTCCACAGCACATTAAAAGCAATAATTAACTCTTGTATAAAAGGTGACAGTAACACAGGTTTACCAGACAGCTTCACTTTATTTGAGAAGCTTGCGCTGGATATGCGGGAAAAAGGCTATCTCGAAAGACCGGTTAAGGCTTTTAACCTATATGAAATATTCTTCATGTTTATAAAGGACAGGGTAAGGGATATAATCACGCTTCCCATTGAAACAATCAAGGAATGCCTGAAATTTGACTATTTACGTTCAATGAAAAATCTCACACTGCCTGCTTTTTTAATAAAAAAAGAATCCAGCAAAAAAACCAGGCAAAATATGCTGAAAAAATACAGGGACGAATTGGAGCAGGTTTTGCCCCGTTTTAAGAAGCATTCTCTTGAAAGCATCTGGCATCAAATTTATATTGATGAATTCAGTCTCCCGGCAGAAACAGGCTATCCCCAAAAAGCTGTTATTGCCTTTGACTTTGGGGACATATCCCCTGTGACTGGCCTTGCCGGAGCATATTACCTTTAGGAACGGTGAGTGGACAAAGTAAATGCAACCTTTGTAAGAGTAAATGCGACTGGGTTGCATTTAGCAGGTAAGAATTAGACATAAAATATAATTACAAGTATATTATGGATGCAAATAATTAATAATATTGTAAATATAAATAAAAGAAGCGTACACTAACCAGAAGGTGGCCTTTAGTACAATTTTTTAGAAGTAGTAAATGCAACCCCTACAGCTGTGAAGAGTAAAAATTCTTCGGGATAAAATTGACATAACACCTGTCCAAAATGCGCTATAAATGGTATAATAGAACATATAATATTGTTGTAAATAGCACGTTTGGGAGGGTCTTAAAATTGGTCACGAGGAAAGACAGATGAAGAATCATTACCTGTTAACACAGATTGTGGACATACTGGTTCAATTGTTTGAGAACGGTTTGAGTATATTTCGGTTAGTGAAAAAAACTGCAAAAGAAATATCCTCGAAACTATTAGAAGCGATTCGCACCCGCAGTTTAACAGACGAGGATATTCAACTATTAGCAAAACCAAAACAAATTAGGTTTGCTTAATAAAATAATTATAGCAAGGATG
>JAAYGP010000378.1 GCA_012727625.1 Clostridiaceae bacterium | reverse complement strand
TGGCGCTTTCACGCTTGTAACTTTAGCGGCACAGGGTGAAATGAAAAACAGGCCGATATCCTCCGGTTTTATGCCTTTTTCCGTGATTGCTGTCTGTTTTGCTATTTTTGCGGCCACTTCCATGGGTGATTCAATTTTTAAAAGATTTGGAATCAAGTTGGGAAAACGAACCTGGATCAGCCTTACCACAGCCGGACATGCCGATGATATGACGGGTTTTTTAATCTCGCCGGATTTAAGAATCTGCCGTGTAGCATCCGTAACTATCTCAGCTGCCCTTGAAACCTCAAAAACCCAGTCAAAGCCAAGCTCAATAAGCCCGGCAAGCATCATGTCCCGCGTAAACCTGGGATTGTACTGTCCATATAAAGTGGGTGCCGGCAATACAATCCTGTATGCATATTCCTGTATCACGGAAAACGGATCTGTAACCGCTTTTTTGGCATGATAAGGACACACCTTAATGCATACACCGCAGTCAATACACCGTTCGTTCAGAATAGTCGCCTTGCCGTCCCGAACCCTTATCGCTTCGGTAGGGCAGTGCTTTATACAATTTGTGCACCCTTTGCATTTATCTTTATCCAGGGTTACGGAATGAAAATAGTTTTTCATTTTATGTCCTTTCCATGTTGATGCTTAATACATACATTTACTGTGTACCAGCTGTATGTGAGTTGTTTTCTTAAAGCAATTTCAGTTTACTAACCATTACTTTTTATAGCGGCAGCTTTAAATATACCACGGTTTACGCTGTGCTCAACTAATTTTTGTGTACGCAACGCCATCCCTTAAGCTTGTATAGGCACCAGGGAGTACATTTTATGTCTTCTTAAAGCTCAGGTTTTGCCATCCTGAGATAAATACATTGTAATATAAACTTTTGTTCCCTTTCCCGGTTCACTTTCCAGTTTAAACTTGTCTGCGTTCTTTTTTATATTTGAAAGGCCCATCCCCGCACCAAAACCCATTTCCCTGATTCTGTCCGGAGCGGTGGAATAACCCTCTTTCATTGCCAGTTCAATATCTTCAATTCCCGGACCCTCATCATAAATAAAAATTTCAACTCTGTCTTCAAATATATCAACCAGTGCCGTTCCCCCGTTACCATGGATAACTACGTTTAACTCCGCTTCATACATGGCTATTGAGGTTCTTTTTATAATTGATGGATTAACTCCAAGCTGGGTCAGAAGCTTCCTTACGTTACTGGAAGCTTCTCCGGCAATGGAAAAATCGTTGGCCGGTATCAGGTATTCTTTTTTTATAATACTACCCACAAGCTTTTCCACTCCCTGATATACCTGCTTTATATAACAAACCGCATGCAGTGAACATTGGCAGATTTGTTGACATAAGTACAATTCCCTTTTCCTCTGCCAGTTCACACATATCAGAGTTTGGTTTTTTCCCGCGTACAAAAACAACAGCCTGAATGTCCATCATTTCTGCTGTCCGTATCACCTGCGGATTTATAAGGCCTGTAAGCAGCATGGAGTTTTCTTTGGAAAAAGCCATGACATCACTCATCAAATCTGCTCCGCAGGCTGAATCAATGAACAGATCAAGCTTGTCCTTGCAGGCATGTATATCACCTTGTAAAATTTCCATTATGTCGGATATTTTCATATGCCACCTCTTTTGATATAGTACTTTAATTATAGTCTTTAACCCAACAAGCGTCAATTAAAAACAGACGGCTCGGCAATTTGCTTTACCGTCTGTTTTCTTTAATAAAATGCGGGTTTGCTTAATGCGCTTATATGAAGCATCCGGCGGGTTATATACAATTTGCCCTGAATCGCAAACTGAACTTGTCAATCAAAACTTCAAATCACGCGCTAAAACGCCGGTTTTTTAACGTTTCCCTGCATGTTTATGCTTAGCGTATCAAGCATAAAATGAACATTTTTTTAGTATGCTTATTCTGCATTTATATATGCTGTTTATCCTTTGCTTTCAAGATATTGGTTTAAATCATTAACCAAATCTTCTGGATTCACCCCATGAACCGCACATGCATCCTTAATGCTCTCACCTGACGCAGATGGGCAATACAGGCAGTGCATACCATGCTTCATAAAGATAGGCGCTGTGCCCTCATCTATTTCAAGCACTTCCCTTATTATCATGTCTGATGTTACCTTAGCCATATTTTTCACCTCCATTATATATTTCATTATTGATGTCATGTCCAAACAGTCTTTCGCAGCTTCGCCCCGCTATTTTACCCGCTGGAAGCTGCAGCAGACCATATTCTGGTGTTGTCAGTAGAGTTTCCTTATTTTTCAGTTCTTTACAAATTAATACTGCTGCTTTATTTTTCCCGTATGTGTATTCTTCGTTTATCCCATATCCGTATTGTTCCCTTTTAGTTACTGCCTGTATGCGTTTTACTTTGATTAAAACAATTCATCTCATCTTTCACTGATATTTAAGCTTTCATACGGTAAAAAGCAGAAAGTTCCTTACTGTCAACCGCTAAATACGTGCGACACCTGTTCGCCTTGCCGCTTCCGCCACAGCCCTGGCAACGGCCTTACCGACCCTTGGATCAAAAGGTTTTGGTATTATATAGTCTTCATTAAGTTCGTCGTCGCTTATAAGATCGGCCAGTGCGCGGGCTGCCGCGATTTTCATTTCTTCATTTATATCCCTGGCGCGAACATCAAAAGCGCCCCTGAATATGCCAGGAAAAGCAAGAACATTATTTATCTGGTTAGGATAATCACTCCGTCCCGTAGCAATAACCCTTGCGCCTCCTGCCCTTGCATCTTCAGGGAAAATTTCGGGAATCGGGTTGGCACAGGCAAACACAACAGCATCCTTGTTCATGGTTCTGACCATTTCCGTTGTGACCAGGCCGGGTGCGGAAACACCAATGAACACATCCGCGCCGACAAGCATATCGGAAAGCGTGCCTTTTTTGTTCTCAGAATTTGTAACAAGTGCCATTTCTTCCTTTATCCAGTTCATGCCTTCCTTGCGTGAAGCATAGATAGCGCCATAACGGTCGCACATGATAATATGCTTATATCCGTCCGCAAGAAGAAGCTTTGCTATGGAGACAGCCGCGGCACCTGCGCCGCTTATAACGATTTTAACATCTTCTTTTCCCTTACCGACAATTTTAAGCGCATTTGTAAGACCCGCGAGAGTTATTACAGCCGTGCCATGCTGATCGTCGTGAAATATGGGAATATCACACTTTTCCTTAAGCTTGCGCTCTATCTCAAAGCATCTTGGCGCTGATATATCTTCAAGATTCACACCTCCGAAGCTTCCGCTTAAGAGATAGATTGTGTTTACTATTGTATCAACATCCTGGGATTTGATACAAAGAGGAAACGCATCAACATCACCAAAAGCCTTAAAAAGTACACATTTCCCCTCCATTACAGGCATTCCCGCTTCAGGACCAATGTCTCCAAGCCCGAGAACTGCTGAACCGTCAGTTATTACAGCACAAATATTATGACGTCTTGTAAGATCATAGCTTCTGTTTACATCTCTTTTAATCTCAAGGCAAGGCTGAGCCACTCCCGGAGTGTATGCGAGGGACAGGTCCTCCTTTGTTGAAACAGGTACTTTCGCAATAACTTCAATCTTTCCTTTCCATTCTTCATGCAGCCTTAATGATTCTTTTGCATAATCCATAAAAATCCCCTTTCTATCGGTTAAGGGACAAATCCCTGTAAGTATTTTTCATGTAGCTATGATTGCCGCATTCCAATGAAATTATATGCTTTTAGGCATTTTGCGTCAATAACGCAGGGAATTTTTGCTGAAAATAATTTAATTGTGCGCAGCATTTACACCTCAACCAGCTTAAGTTGTCATTAAGACCGCATAGATATTGTGCAATGGAAGGAAACTTTAGCGGAATGAAGCTTAGATTAGTTTCTCCTAAAAATTATGGTGTTAAAAGTCTAAAAACGGGAATGAAGCTCAGAGATGTAAAAAGAGAAGCGAGGAATAGCAAGCCGACTGTTTAAGCAAATACGCAACATACATTATTATTTCCATATGCATTTCTGCGAGTTCCGGCTTGCCTGAATTTAACCTGCCAGCTCTTGCAAATAAAGCTCTTGTTTTTGCTATTGCACAATATCTGACCTGTATGTAACTGAATCAGGGTGTGAACAGTAACAATTCCTGTGCGGCGCAAAGGGAAAAATCCGCTTTGGTTATTGACGTTAAGGGTTTATTATGATAATTTTATCGGGTATAATATTAGTTAAATATTCAATATGGAGGTACAAAAATGGATATCCTTTCAAGTCCGGCATTAAAAATATTCACATTATTAGCAGATGTTTGCGTTATTGTTTTTATTTTCTCATACTTTGTTTCCAAAAACCGCAGCGGGGATATAAATACTAATAATGCCAGCAGTACAGAAACAAACAGTACCATATCTTTTCCCGCTGAGAATAAAGCTGAATACTCCAACGCTTTATCAGCTGAAACAGTAGCGGTTATAACAGCGGCTGTTATGGCTTACACACATGGCAGCAGCACAGGATTGCGCGTGAGATCCATAAAAAGAACAGGTCACACAACATCTGTATGGAACGTAGCGGGCAGAAACGAATATATTCTTACACGGCTGTAGTATATTGCAGCATAACCAGCTGATACACAGTTACAATTTTATGGAAAGCAGGATAAAATGAAATATATAGTTTTATTAGGCGATGGAATGGCAGATTACCCCATTCCGGAGCTGGATTGCAAAACACCTCTGGAAAAAGCCAGTAAACCGAATATGGATTTCCTTGCAAAAAACGGCAGGATGGGAATTGTAAAAACCATTCCGGATGATTTTCCACCCGGAAGTGATGTAGCAAACCTGTCTGTCTTTGGATATGATCCAAAAATGTATTACACAGGCCGCTCACCACTTGAGGCGGTGAGCATGGGCATACAGATGGAAGACAGCGATATTGCCATCAGATGCAATCTTGTTACCCTATCCGGTGAAGACAATTACAGGGAAAAAACAATGCTTGATTACAGCTCAGGTGAAATCACCACAGAGGAATCCTGTGAGCTTATTCATGCGATTGCTGAAAGTCTTAACTCCGATACCTATTCCTTTTATCCCGGTATCAGCTACAGGCATTGCCTTATTTGGAAGAACGGTAAATTTGGTGTTAAATTTACTCCTCCCCACGATATTAGCG
>JAAYGP010000377.1 GCA_012727625.1 Clostridiaceae bacterium | reverse complement strand
GTTGTAATACAGCTCAAGAGCCACCCAGTAATACATTGATCCGTCCTTATTTTCGTTATCATACCGATTTGCAAGGACAAGATTAGAATAATAACCCAAAGCACTCTCTTCCTCAATGAGAAGAAAAAGACGCTCCTCATCAACAGACTGCACACCAGATTCCAGCTCCGTCATCAATTCTGAAATTGTGGGAGGCAAAATTGGTGTCGGGGTAACTGATATGGTTTCCGATGCAGTTTCTGATTCGGTATGTTTTAAAACATCTTTGACGTTTTCTTTGAAAACAGGTATGTTCTGTTTGTTAATAATATAAATGAGCGTAACAGTCAAAATGGGAATTAAGATTAATAAAACAATTAAAATTTTCCTTTTCAATAGATCCAAACCCCTTCAAATTAATAGCTGACTTTATTTTATTCTGATTAAATCATAAGCCTATCCATTTTAATTTATAGAGTGTTTCTGAACAGTAATAGTCGAGTTACTATTCAGAGGTACATATGGAAGCAGCGGGTGGTCATGTGGGTTTAGGCTTGTGGTGCGTGCCGTTGGTACGCACCACAAGCCTAAACCCTAAGTTCCGGAGCCCGCGGACTTTATTGTTAACCTTCGTCTGAATAGTAACGGTTTATAAACAGCGATTATGAAATTATTGAATGGCAAAGATGTATTTTCCCGCCAATCTGCTTCTACGTTTTAACAACAGCAATTTTGATACAATGTAAGGAGCAATAATAAACTTATTGCCTCCTTTCCTGCAGCTCTTTATGAGCCAGAAGATTTCGCATATCGTGACCGCTGGGTTTTTGGAATATGCGCAGTCCAAACTCCGGCGCTACTGCAAAGATGTGGTCAAATATATCGGATTGTATGGCCTCGTAGTTCGCCCATCGGGTATCATTTGTAAAGCAATAAATCTCCAAAGGCAAACCATATTCTCCAGGTGTGAGCTGTCTTACCATAATGATCATGTCCTTATGAACATAAGGGTGATTCTTTAAATAATTATGAATATAGATTCTAAATGTTCCAATATTTGTTAAGTTGCGGCCATTTACTTTAATATCTCTGTTAATCTTATTTTCGCGGTTATAAGCTTCAATTTCCTTTTCTTTATTTTCAATATAATCGGTTAAGTAATGTATCTTTTTAAAATAATCAAGCATCTCACGGGTACAGAATTGGATGCTCATTGTATCTATGTAAATTGATCGTTTTATCCGACGCCCACCTGTATCCCGCATACCTCTCCAGTTTTTAAACGAGTCAGAAATGAAAGCATAGGTCGGAATCATTGTTATTGTCTTATCCCAATTTTGTACTTTTACTGTGTTCAGTGTAATATCAATTATATCTCCGTCAGCATTATATTTTGGCATCTCCACCCAATCACCCACACGAACCATATCATTGGCTGATAGTTGAACTCCTGCAACAAAACCTAAAATCGAATCCTTGAAAACAAGCATAATTAATGCCGAAAGTGCACCAAGTCCGCTTATGAGAATCAGTGGATTCTTATCTATCAGGATTGAAATCAGCGTTATTCCTCCAACAATATACACAACGATTTTCACTACCTGAATAAAGCCTTTAATTGGCCTGGTTTTATATATCTCATAGTTCCGATAAATATCATTTAATGCATTTAAAAATGCGTTCAATGCAAAAATACCTACGGCAGATATGTAGAAAAGAGCAAATTTCTCAATCCAGTCTTTATATTCAGGGATTGTTGATGCAAACTGGTAAATAATTATTGCAGGTACAATATGCGATAATTTGTGAAAAAACCTGTGCTCTAAAAGAATATTGTCCCATTTTATTTTGGTTTTTTGGACTATGTGTGTAATAAGCCGAAGAATAATTTTTTGTGTTATAAAATTAGCAGCTGCACAGAGTAGTATAACAATTATTGTTATTATAATCGCAGACAAATAGGCGGACGCTTCATCATTCACCCCATAATTCATTAATACTTCCTTGATAAAATCCATAACCCGGACTCCTTGACTTTGATTACTCTTTATATAAAATTATATTTTATTTTTCATAATATTTCAAACTAGCCGTCCCTTTTCCTTCTTTTTTAACAAGTATACAATATTGCAGTTAACACCTGATTTAGATATTGCTTAGACTGCCATAGACATTTTACCGTATCGAAAACTTAAGCTTCATTTGCAGGAGCCGGTATGTTGAAGCTAACAGAACCTGTGAACATTAGCCGCCATTGCTCAATTTCCGGGTCAGCTTTGGCAGAACCTGAATCAGGTCAGGGTGTGAACAGTAACAATTGGCCAGGGAAATTTTCGATTATAACTGGCTGTGTATTGACACGAATTAAATGAGTCATTATAATTATGTGTAATCAATATATGGTCTTCAGGGCAGGGTGAAATTCCCTACCGGTGGTATAGCCCACGAGCCGAGAGGCATGATTCGGTGAAACTCCGAAGCCGACAGTATAGTCTGGATGAAAGAAGACGGATTTTGAACAAACATGCCCTGTGCCAGCAACACAGGGTTTTATTATTTTATGCGGGGGGAATTTATTATGATACAGAATCAGAAAAAGTTTATTAATACTGCAGTCATAACCAGGATAGCCATTCTATCTGCGGTTGCCACTGTCCTTATGGCACTTAAAATGCCTTTGTGGTTTGCGCCGTCCTTTTATAAGATTGATCTGAGCGAGGTTGCCGTTCTGATTGGAGCATTTGCGTTAGGTCCTGCGGCAGGTGTTGTTATTGAGTTTCTGAAAGTATTGCTGAACTTCTTAATTGACGGAACAGTTACCGCAGGCGTTGGTGAACTTGCTAACTTTATTATGGGTTGTTCCTTTATCCTGCCGGCTGCAGTGATTTACAAGTATAAAAAATCAATGTTTAACGCTATTATTGGAATGGTTGTGGGAATTGTATCACTAACCGTTGTCAGTTCGTTATTGAATTACTACCTGCTGCTGCCACTGTATGCAAAGGCCTTTAACATGCCCATTGAAAACCTGGTTGGGTTGGGTACTAAAATTAACCCGTCAGTCACTGATTTAAGAAGTTTTATATTAATTATGGTAGTGCCTTTTAATCTTTTAAAAGGCTTATTAAGCTCGGCAGTTACATTTTTACTGTATAAGAGAATATCCCCCATTTTACATGTCTGATATAATGCTCTAATTTATCCCTGTTGCAAAACGAAGCTCTTGTTTAACATGGCGTTTATATGCCATGTTCTTTTTTTGTTTAGTGAAACAGTCCAGCAGCACCATACTGTCAGGTAAGAAACCAGGATATCCACTCTCCCTTAATATCTAACGGAAATTTAAAAATCCTGTTTTTAAGTTATATATCCCATGCCTGTGGTTTATTGCGATTTTAAATTTTCACTTGAGTTTTTTATCTCCTGCATTAAAATGTTCAATTCCGTAATTTTTCTGTTCTGATCCTCAATAGTAGCCAGCATTTCCTGTGTTGAGGCAGAATGCTCTTCTGATATACCGGCAATGCTTTCTGTTTCTTCATCTATCTCGCTGAAAAGTTTTCTTATATTGTCAATAATATCTAATTCCTGTAATATACATTCATCCAGTTTTTTGAATGAATTAATAATGGCTCTGAACCTGTCTTTTGTTAAATCAGAAATTGATCTGCCCACTTTTACCGCTTCATTTCCTTTTTGAACTTTTTCATGGACAACTTTTGTTTTATTTACTATTGATTCTGTAATATTATTAATTTCCTGAACTAATTCCGCTGATTGATCCGCTAATTTTCTTATTTGTTCAGCGACCACCGCAAATCCTGCACCGGCTTCTCCCGCATGTGCCGCTTCTATTGTAGCATTTAGCGCCAGTAAATTGGTCTGATCCGATATTGATTTTATCTCTTTTAATAATTTACTTATACTGTCCGTATTATCATTAAGTTCCTCAACAGTGGACAGCGATTCTTTTACAGCGTCATCTATTATTTCTATCTGACTGTTCAGATTTTCCATCTGTTCAGTTGTATCATGCACAACTTCCGTTTCTGCCCTGGAAGTCTCCGACTTTGTAATTGTAAATTTATAGGCTTCCGCTACTTTTGAGCCCGCTGTGTTCATTTTTTCATTTATGGAGTAAATACTTTCAGCTTCGCTTGAAATACCTTTAGTTATTTCTCCAATAGCCGAAGCTATGTCATTCCCTGATAATTCCAATATATTCAGGTTTTCTTTGCATAAAGCTATCTTATCATCAAGTTCGGCAGTGCTTGTTCTGATTGCTGACATTGTTTTTTCCAGCTGGTTCAGCAGTTCCTTTGTTTTACGCTCTCTTTCACCTGATTCTATTACTAACCCGCTGCCCCATTTTGTTACCAGAAATAAAAGCAATGCAGTAAAATCAATAACTGCAATTACGTTCGAAAGTGTGTCAATTTCCATCATATCATATACAAAATCCATTGCGATTACAGCCAGATTTATTACCACCGTAATAACAATAAACTTAACTTTATCCAAATACAAAGTTATGTAAGCTATCGAAACAATAAAGGCAAATGTAGCCAAATCCATATTCTCCCTGTTCATTTGCAGTATAATGTAATAAGCTGTGAATATGGTACAAAATACGAATACATACGGTAAATGTTTTTCAAACATCTGTTTTTTTATTAAAAAGAAAGCCAGTATGGAAATTCCTGCAATCACAGATGTAGGCTGAAGAAATAAATATTGATTTGTCGCAAGGGCTAAAATAAGGAGCAGACCTGCTATAACCCAGAACACCTTAACGCTTACTGCGTTAACTTTTTGCATATGCTTATATAACATAGTGCTTTCCATAATATACCCCCCTTATAATGTTGCCTTTGATATTTATCTGCCGGTTATTAACCGGAAACGGCAGATAAAAGTTTTAAGACACAAAAAAACAGTTAATTACCGGATGCCTCCATATTAATATTAGTATGCCATATGCTTTTTTCAGTTAAATTAATGTATCATATATATATATATCGGTAATTTGCTTTGCCATATTCACAGTAAAAAGCCTTGTATTACGGGTCAGATACACCATAAAAATGAAGATGCATCTTAAATATAAAATTGAACCTTAAAAAAGGAGTGTATTACGGTCAGTAAAAAAGTGACCCCTGATGCCATGGACAGCAATCAAACAGGCCACTTAAAATTAGAATATTCACAACAACACCTGCAGAGATGGAACGGGAGCTTAACATCAGAAGTTTAATTTGTGTTTTGATCCACATACATACGGTTATTATCCCATGGGTTGTTAATGTTTTCATTTGGACTGATATAACCGTACTTGTTATACCCGGACATCATATTATTGTATGTCTCCGGCATTTGCTCAGGGTAAACATTTGTCATCGGATATAAATTGTCATACCCGTAATTCTCATACATAAGGTTCGGGCAGCACATCGGAACAAAAGCATTGTTATAGTAATGCATTCCCATATTTGCGTTCCACATTCCCGGGTTCATGTAATTGTTGTTCTCATACCGATGCGGACAATAAGGGCACTGTGCTCTTACAGGACATGTATCCCTGTAAGGACATCCATGCGAATAATAATATCCATGCTGCGGATAATAACAGGTATTCATAACAGGCACTCCTTGTTTAATTTTTTTAGCTATTTTATATTATGTATACATTCAGCAAGGCGTGCCCTGAACTTTGGTTCAATATATTAAATGTTTCCGGTAAATCAGCTCTTGTTTCCGCTATTGCACAATATCCGTGGCAAGTGAGCAGTAACTGAATCAGGATGGGTTTTGAACAGTAATGATTAAATTCATCAATCGTTATTTTATTGGCCCAGGTAATTAATAAGGTCTTTAATCTGCTTTATTTTTTTATATGCCTTTGTGTCAGCGTCATTTTTGTCAAGTAAAACAGCCTGAAATCCATATTTTACAGGTCCGTCAAAATCGCATATATAATTATCCCCAATAAACAGCACCTGTTCTTTTTCTGTCCCGGCAAGTTCAAGTGCTTTATTATATACTTCAGGATGAGGCTTTTTCCATCCGACATTTATTGAAGTAACAACAAAATCAAAATATTTGTCTATGCCATGAATCTTAAGAAGCTCTTCTATTCCGCCCATAACCATAAAATTTGACAAAATGCCGCACTTATATTTTTTACTCAGATAAGGCAAAGTGTATTTTACAGATTCATCCACATAACAGTTTTCCTTGTAATTGCCCCAGTAGTTCCTGAAAATAGCGGTAGCGGCTTTGTCAGAATCAAAGCCCTCATTCAGCTTATTTGACAGCATTATTTTAAATCTTTCAGTAATATTGTATTCCTCATATTTGTGTTTACTTTGCTCAAGCCGGCTTTTTGCCTCCTTGTATGAATCAACAAACGTATCAAAGGAATCCCAAAGGTATTCATATCCCGAACCATTGTATGCCCACCAGGCATAAAGTCTTAAATCCGGTATTTTTATCACATCCACAACTGTCTCCATGCAATCAAATAACAGGCATTCCGGCTTTATAATCATAGACCTCAAATTGACCTCCGCATTTAACATATAAATAATTACTGACTATTTTTAATTTTCTCTTTTCTTTCAATCATTTCATCTGTTCTTTGGATGTATTGCTCAACATTTTTCACATTAAAAATTCTTTCAATACGATTGCCGGGGTAAAGAATTTTAGTGACCGCTCCCGCACCAAGAGCAATTATGCTTTGAACATCCTCCATCATAAGTATGTTGTAAATTCCCTCATAACCCGGCTTTGCGTAACCTGCGTTTTCAAGATTTGCAAGGATGTTTTTCTGTCTGTATAAATAATAGGGCTTCATTACCATATCACGGGTTATGGACATGGCCGTTTCAATCATTTCCAAAACCTCATCATCTCCGGTTCTGTCAAATTCCTGCCTGTGTTCATTAAGCCTTGATGCCCTTTTAACAGCCATGGTATGCACAGTTATGCTTTCCGGATCAAACACTCTGATCCTGTCCATGGTATATCTGAAATCACCGGTTGTCTCACCGGGAAGCCCTGCGATTAAGTCCATATTAATATTATTGAAGTTTTCTTCCCTGGCCATATAAAAAGCCTGTTCAACCTCAGATGCCGTATGGTTTCTGCCAATCAGAACCAAAGTTTCATCATTCATTGTCTGAGGATTTATGCTTATTCTGCTGACACCTGCATCTTTCATTGCCTTAAGTTTTTCCCGGCTGATGGTATCCGGCCGGCCGGCTTCAACAGTATATTCCTGTAAATTACTGAGCGAAAGACATGGGACAACATCATAAAGAAGCCTTTTAAAATCATCGTCTGATATGGCTGTGGGTGTTCCGCCCCCAATATAGACAGTATCAATAATTAATCCCTGGTCTTTTATCAATTTTGATACCCAGTCAGTTTCTTTTTTCAATGCGTTAAGATAATCCTGAACCAGGAAGCCGTATCGGTCGGAAGAAACGGAAAAAAAAGAACAATAAAGGCATCTGCTCCTGCAAAAAGGAATGCCGATATAAATGCTTATATGGTTTTTTCCTCTTTCAAGGTATCTTCTGTTGTTTTGAGCCACTTCAATCAACAAATCCACTTTTTCCTCGGATATTTTATAATAATTCCTGAGGGTATCTCTTATTTCGTCAACATAAAAGCCTTTATCCATCAGGCTGTGAACTATCTTTACCGGACGGATCCCCGTCAATATGCCCCATGGCAGCTTTTTTCCGGTATACTCGCTTAACGCTTCATATATAAGTTTTTTAACCGGAATTTTCAGAGTCTTCGGCAATTCGTCATCATTTGCATCAATTTCCATTGTTTTATTGTACAATGACAGCCTGTTCCGGCAAAG
Organism: Clostridiaceae bacterium; assembly: GCA_012727625.1. Classification (GTDB taxonomy): domain Bacteria; phylum Bacillota; class Clostridia; order DSM-8532; family DSM-8532; genus JAAYGP01. The sequence goes on along the minus strand of JAAYGP010000377.1, from coordinate 10,389 downwards.
GCCAACAGTAATCCTGCTTTTACCGCCATTTTCCTTAACAATGCATGACAGAACAGGATCTTTTTCGGATATGTCTTCAGAATCGCAGAAAACAAATTCATTCTCGGGTATAAACAGCCTTATCAGTTCGTATGCCTCAACCCTGTATTCCCCGGCAAGATTTATATAAATCATGATTTCTCCCTGGCTTGATTCATTTATTGCTAATCGTGAATATTATGCAATATCGAAAACAAGAGTTTCATATGCAGGAGCTTCTTTTTATCGCACAATATCTGAAAAAAATAACAGTCGGCGAATTTTACTTACCGTATTCTGAAATACGGATTATGTCTTTTCTCATAACCTATTGTTGTAGCATCACCATGCCCCGGATAAACTGTTGTGTCATCCGGAAGATTATACAACTTTTCGGTAATGGACTTTTTAATGTCCCGGACAGAACCGCCCGGAAAGTCCGTTCTGCCTATGGTTCCCTTAAAAAGGGTATCCCCGGTAAATAAATTGTTTTCAAGCTGAATGCATATACCACCTTTTGTATGGCCCGGCGTGTGTATTATTTTATATGAAAGGCCTCCGCACTCCAGAGTATCACCATCTTTTAAAAGAATATCCGCCGGCTTGAAGGATGTTGCCCCTTTAACGGGAAAAAGAGCAACGCCATTTAGTTTCGGATCTGTTAAATAATCAGCTTCCAATTCGTGTATACAAACTTTTGCCCCTGTTTTTTCCCTGACTGGATCCATATAATATATATGGTCAAAATGACCGTGGGTCAGAATAATATATTTTATTTCAAGGGCATGTTTTTCCACAACCCGCATCAGTCTTTCCACCGTGCAGCCGCAGTCTATTACAACCCCTTCCCCGTTTTGGGCGGCTATATAAACATTCGACTGAACAATATTATTTGGTATACACTCAATAATCATAACCATCCTCCTGATTAAAAAAGCTTTTTACTGTCAAGTAATATGGTAACCGGTCCGTCATTGTGAATCTCAAGCTGCATTTGTGCCTGAAACACACCTGTTTCAACCTTGATTGGATATCTGTCCTTAATGTATTTTACAAACTCTTTATAAAGGCTGTCTGCAAAGTCCGACGACGCGGCCTTTGTGAAGCTTGGGCGTTTCCCCTTGCGGCAGTCTCCAAACAGCGTAAACTGCGAAACTACTAAAAGCTCTCCTCCCACATCCAGGGCCGACAGATTCATTTTCCCTGATGAATCCTCAAATATTCTTAAATTAACTATTTTGTCGGCCATGTATTGCATGTCCTTTTCTGTGTCGTCGTTCTCAACGCCCAAAAGGACCGTTAATCCCTTGCCTATATTGCCAACTTCTTTATTATCAACAACAACAGATGACCTTATGACTCTTTGCACAACTGCCCGCATTGCTATCTCCTTTTTCATTTTATTAATTTTTATTTCTGTTTATTTCAAAGACGCCCTGGATTCGCCTGATTCGGTTTATAATTTTCTCAAGCTGATCCGTGTCGGTAATTTCAACAGTTATATTCATTATAGCGATTTTATCCTTTGAAGTTCTTGCATTAATAGCTTTCAACGGGACACGAAGATCCCCGATAACATTTGTAAGTTCCAATAAAAGTTGCGTTCTATCATAAGCCTTGATTGACAGTTTAGTCTGATAGGCAGCAGCCTTGCCTTTATACCAGCTAACCTCTATAAGCCTGTCTCCGTTAACAGCATTGGCAACATTAATGCAGTCGCTGCGATGAACCGAAACTCCGCGTCCTCTTGTTATATAACCCACAATATCGTCACCAGGCACCGGGTTGCAGCATTTTGAAAGCCTGACAAGGCAATTGTCAACTCCCTTGACTATAACGCCGCTTTCAGGTTTTTGTTCTTGTTTTTTCTTAACAGTCTTTTCTTTTTCTGTCTCAAGAACAAGCTTTTTCTGCTCTTCCGGCGGAAGAGTCTTTCTGTATTCATCATTAAGCCTGGATATTACTTTGCGTGGGGATATGGCATCAAGCCCTATAGCAGCGTACATATCATCCAGACTGTTCAAATTATATTTTTTAAGCGAAGGCTCGATAAATTCGGATTTTAAGAGCTGCTGCGAACTTATGCCCAGTTTTTTAAACTCCCGTTCAAGCAGTTCTTTCCCACGCTCAATGTTTTCTTCACGTCTTTCTTTTTTAAACCATTGATTAATCTTGTTTCTTGCCTGAGAGGTTTTGGCCTTTTTAAGCCAATCGCGGCTGGGACCTTTTGCAGACGATGAGGTGATTATTTCTACAATATCGCCGTTGTTAAGCTCATATTCGAGAGTAACAATTCTGCCGTTTACCTTTGCTCCTATCATCCTGTTTCCAATTTCGCTGTGTATGGAATAAGCAAAATCAATTGGGGTTGAACCTGCCTTAAGGGCTTTCACATCTCCCTTTGGAGTGAAAACAAACACTTCATCCGTAAACAAATCTATTTTAAGGTTTTCCATAAACTCGTCAGGATCCTGTGTTTCGTTCTGCCAGTCAAGAAGTTGTCTAAGCCAGGTAAGCTTGCTATCAAGCTCGCTGTCCTGCTTCCCGCCCTCTTTGTATTTCCAGTGGGCAGCTATTCCAACTTCCGCAATCCTGTGCATCTCCCACGTCCTTATTTGCACCTCAAAAGGAATTCCCTCAGGACCTATCAGCGTGGAATGCAAAGATTGATACATATTTGGCTTGGGCATTGAAATATAATCCTTGAAGCGCCCGGGCATAGGTTTATATTCCTCATGTACAAGACCAAGCACGGCATAGCAGTCTTTAACCGTGTCTACAATGACACGTATGGCAAACAGGTCATATATCTGATCAATATCCTTGTTCTGCCGCTGCATTTTGTTGTATATACTGTATAAATGCTTCGGACGGCCGTCTATATGAGTTTTTATGCGTAATTCAACAGCCTTTTGCGTTACCGTTTCTATAATCCGAAAGATATAATCCTCCCGCTCTTTTCGCTTTTTGGATATCTTTTCAACCAGCTCATAATATTCCTTTTCTTTCAGGTAACGAAAACTGAGATCCTCAAGCTCCCATTTGATTTTATAAATCCCGAGCCTGTGCGCAAGCGGTGCATATATATCCAGGGTTTCCCTTGCTATTTCGATTTGCTTTTCTATTGGTTTAAACTTAAGAGTTCTCATATTATGAAGACGATCAGCCAGTTTGATAATAATAACCCTTATATCCTTGGACATGGCAAGAAACATTTTGCGAAAGTTTTCAGCCTGTATCTCCTGTTTGTTGGTGTATGGAATTTTAGCCAGCTTCGTTACACCATCAACAAGATTTGCAACTTCCTCGCCGAAATTTTTAAGTGTAAATTCATATGTGAAAGAGGAATCTTCAACCGTATCATGAAGCATTGCAGCAGCAATCGTGGTTGAATCCATTTCCATTTCAGCAAGAATATAAGCAACTTCCAGCGGATGTGTTACAAATGGTTCACCTGAGTTCCTTTTCTGCCCGTCATGAGCTTTTGTCGCAAATTCATAAGCTTTGTCAAGCAGTTCCCTGTTATATTCTTTTCCAAGAGAATCAAGCTTTTTTATAAGCTTTTGATATCGTCCATCCATATGCCACCGTTGTTATTACTCCATATTCTTTTCCATTGACTGTAAAAACATATACAGCATTGAGCTTTCGAGGGATACCTTTTCAATATTATCAGGCACTTTAAGACAGTATTCACCGCTATCGGTGCATGAAAAACTGACAATATCCAGTTCATCAAAAATAAATAATCCTGACATAAGCTTAAAATAGTTCAGCCCGGACCCATTGCGGCTGATTTCATCAACCATGCGGAAAATGCCTGTTCTGTTTAACACAAGGTTTCCGCATTTTGCAAGATACCTGTATAACAGTGCCAGTTCATCCCTTGTTATTCTTACATCATCATAACAAAGCTTTTTATTATTTATACCATTATAAAGCCAATCTTCATTATAATCAAGACACTCCACCCTTTCAGCGGCTTCCAGCAGGATTCTGTTTCTCTGAATCTGATGCTCAGGTTTTCTTATAGCCCTGATAATAAGTTGCACATCTCTTGTTCCCCTGTATTCATTAATTCCGATTGTAAAAACAATATCAACCTTATCCTGCAGCTGGATGAAACTATCCATCTCTCCCATACGAAAAGCAACTGCCTGGACATGGTTTTGTTCTGATCCCAAAACGAGCTTTAAATGCTCTCCCCATGCGCCTATACGCCTTTTTAACAGAACGGGCACCTGCTTCATTCTGAATACCGGGTTTTCATTATCTTCACCGAAAGGAGACATAGCTAAAATAGCTTCCGCAGCTTTTATATCTATTTCATCCATAAACGCTTCAGCGTCAATTTTAATAATCGGAATGCTTGCTGTGTCAGGTAAAACCCCGGCGGCATATTCATTTATTTTTTTAATGAATAATTCTGTATTTCCGGTCTTTATGGTAAGACCTCCTGCTTTTTCATGCCCGCCATATTTCTCCAGCAATTCACTGCAGTATTCCATTCCCGAATAAATACTAAAACCTCCGGAGCTTCGCGCTGAACAGGTGCCTTCTTCATCTGAGACAGATATCACAAAGCAGGGTTTATGGTACCGCTCAGCCATCAAAGAGGCAACAATGCCTATAACACCATGATGCCAGTCTTTTCCGCATGCAACGACAACTTTCTGATTATAATATTGAGGATCAGCCTCAACGGCCTCAACAGCTTTGTTGAAAATTTCCTCCTGGATTTTCTGACGCCTGCTGTTTTCCAGAGCAAGAATTTCAGCCAGTTCTTCTGCTTCCGTTGAGTCTTTGGTTGTAAAGAGCCTGACACCCCTTGACGCATCTCCCATCCTACCGGCCGCGTTAATTCTCGGGGCAAGCAAAAACGCAAGTTTCCATGAATCAACACTTTCTTTACTTATACCGGCTGTTTTAATAAGAGCTTCTATTCCCGGATTTGGTTGTTTTTTTATTTTATTGATACCTGCCCGGACAATAATCCTGTTCTCTCCGGTCAGGCTCACAATGTCAGCAACAGTACCCAGCGCCGCAAGATCTATGTATTCAAGGTATTTATTCCCCAAACCGAGATTCTGGCAAAGCGCCTGCACCAGCTTAAACGCCACACCCGCTCCGCAAAGCTTTGAAAAAGGGTATTTACTGCGGTCAAGATGAGGATTGATTATCGCCAACGCTTCAGGTATATTTTCAGGATCCGGCTGGTGATGATCAGTAATAATGACATCCATACTCCTGTTTTGAAGCTCGATATTGGATTTTATATCCTTAAGCCTTTCTTTGGCGGAAATCCCGCAATCAACGGTTATCATCAGATCAAAATGATTTTTTGCTAAAAAACTTACTGCATCAGCAGAAATTCCGTACCCTTCATCAATACGGTCAGGTATATAAAAAGACACATCGTGAATTATTGACTTTAAAAAAATAAAAAGGATGGATGTGGCGGTAATACCGTCCACATCATAATCACCGTATATGATTATCCTCTCGCCTTTGTTTCCTGCCGTTATTATTCTGTCAACAGCCACTTTCATATCCGGAAGAAGCATAGGGTCGTGCAGGTAACTTATCGACGGTTTTAAAAAGGCTTTTATCTCTTCCGGATTATTAAAGCCTCTCTTTTTTAAAACTCTTGCCAATAAAGGCGGTAAATTTATATGTTCAAAGTTGCAATTTTCCTGCTTCAGATCTGTTTCTTCCCAAAAAACTTTGTTTCCCAGATAAAAATCCTCTGTCATGGTTTCCCCCGTTTTTTAGCTCCGCAATAAGTGCACTCAGCTATGTTTTGATATGTAAAAAGCCCGAAAGCTTTTATTTCGGGCTTCTATGATTCCAAAATTTGTTTTACCAGGGCATTTACCTTTCTGCCATCAGCTCTTCCTTTCACTTTAGGTAAGATGGCTTTCATGACTTTTCCTATATCTTTGACAGTTGATGCGCCAACTTCATCTATAGTATTCCTCACAAGCTCTTCCAACTCATTATCAGGTATTTGCTCCGACATATACTGGGTTAAAATATCTATTTCCCGCTTTACATTATCAATCAATCCTGGCACCCACTTTTTAAAAAATCTGAAAGAGAATCTTTACGTTTCTTTAGTTCACGGGCAACCACTTCAATAACACCGGCATCGTAAAGGACTGTTTTTTGATCTTTCTCCACATGGAGGACTGCGGCTCTAACCATCTGAATTGTGTTCTTTTTGATGGTATCTTTTTCCTTTAAAGCAGTTCTTAAGTCATTTGTCAGAGTTTCCTTAAGGGACATTTTACCACCTCCCTTAATTTCACGTTCCTCACTACCGATGTATTCTGATCTTCAGGCACTCCCAAAAGGTACGCTCACAGGGAGCGTACCTGATTTATTTCGATTTTCTTTTTCTTGCAGCTTCAGATTTCTTTTTACGTCTGACACTTGGCTTTACATAATGCTCTCTTTTTCTAACTTCCGCAAGAACACCTGCTTTTGCGCATTGACGCTTAAATCTCCTGAGTGCGCTGTCAAGGGATTCATTCTCTTTTACTCTGATCTCGGACACATCTATCCCTCCCCTCTGTAACATACAGTCGTGCTGGGGAATTCATTCCGTCATGCAGGATTAAATTTCTTACCATATGCTTTTTCTATCTCTGAGCTTTAAATTGCTTATTTGTATACTACTGTCCAGACATACTTTTCTGACTTTCAGGCCATTCCTGCATGAAGCACTTATATCATTATATAATAGGGTCTCAAACTCCGTCAACACATTTTAAGCTTTCATTGTACTGTAATTGTAGCCATTTGTTACTTTCTACAGGTTCTGTAAAATGATATTGTGCAATAGAAAGAAACTTTAGCTTAGCACACAATATTGGTTTTAAATTATTTTTTCATCAAATTTCGCACCGCCAAGAACGTGATAATGAAGATGCGGCACAGTCTGGCCTCCGTTTTTTCCGCAGTTTACTATTACGCGGTATCCGGCTTCATTAATTTTCATTATTCTTGCTACTTCCTGTATGGCGGAATGAATTTTCTTTACAATATCCATATTTTCTTCATTCAATGCTTCCAGGCTTTCAGTATGCGTCTTTGGAACCACCAGCACATGCACCGGCGCAGCAGGATTTATGTCTTTAAAAGCTAAAATCGAATCATCTTCATAAACTTTACTGGATGGAATACTTCCTTCAATAATTTTACAAAATACACAATCTGCCATAAAAATTCTCCTTTCCTTGCCAAAGGCATTCATAACTGTTCCAAAAAAAGCCACAACATGGCTTATATTACTTATTCGAAAGAGTATCTGTAACCTTTTCAACTGCTATTTTAAGTGCTTTGTCAATACCGTTAATGTCTTTTCCCCCGGCCTGGGCCATATCAGGTCTTCCGCCTCCGCCGCCGCCTGCCGCTTTGGCTGCTTCCCCGATAATCTTCCCGCAGTGAATTCCCTTTGACACAGCATCCTTTGTTGCTGATATAATAATATTAACTTTGTTGTCAAGACCGGATGCCAGAATAACAACCGAAGATCCCAGCTTATTCCTGAGCAAATCGGATGTGTTTCTCAAACCGTTCATGTCGAGCTGATCCATTCTCGCTGCCAAAACCTTAAACCCTGCAACTTCCTGAACATTCCCGAGAATATCATCGAGTGAATTGCTTACCATTTTTATCTTCATTCCCTCGAGTTCTTTTTTTGTGTTTTTCAGCTCATCAGCAAGAGCTGTAACTTTATGCAATGCTTCATCCGGACTTGCTTTAACAACCTGCGATACTTCATTTAACATTTTTTCACGCTCTTTATACCACTGAAGAGCTTTTGTTCCGGTTAATGCCTCAATACGGCGCACACCTGCAGCAATACCGTTTTCACTTATTATTTTTATAAGTCCTGCTTCACCGGAAGCCTTCAAATGAGTTCCACCGCATAGTTCCTTGCTGTAATCACCAACAGACACAACACGGACCAAATCATCATATTTTTCTCCAAACAGCGCTACGGCTCCCTCTTTTTTTGCATCATCCACCGACATTACACGGGTTGTTACAGGATAATTGGATAATATAATATCGTTAACCTGCTCTTCAACAGCTTCAATCTGCTCATCGCTTAATGCGGAAAAATGGGTGAAATCAAAGCGAAGCCTCTCGTCGGAAACCATTGATCCTGCCTGATTGACATGATCCCCCAATACATTCTTCAAAGCCTTGTGGAGAATGTGAGTTACGGTGTGGTTTCTGGCTGTTCTTTTTCTTTTCTGTATATTTATTTTTGCAGTAACTGTATCATTAACCTGTACCATGCCGGAGTCTATTTTCCCAATATGAAGATATTTCCCGTCGGGTGTCTTTTGGCAATCCTGCACCGTCATTTCAAAATTGTCTCCGGTTATTTTCCCCGAATCACCAATCTGCCCGCCGCTTTCCGCATAGAATGGAGTTTTATCAAGCACAAGCATAACTTCATCGTCCACGGACGCATTACCAACCAGATTGCCGTTAAGAATAATAAATTGTACTTTTGATATGGATTCATAATCACCATAACCTGTAAATTCAGTTGTAATCAGTTTGTTCTCGCCGGTAAAAATATCCTTTTCCCATGCGGAAGTGTCTTTTTTAAAATGCGCGTCCCTTGCCTTTTCCTTCTGCTTTTTCATCACGGCCATAAAACCTTCTTCATCTATTTCCATACCATTTTCGCGGGCAATCTCCCTGGTCAGATCAAAAGGAAATCCATATGTGTCGTGCAGCTTAAAAATCACGCTGCCTGTTAGTACATTCCCGCCCCTGTTTTTCAACTCTGCAATATATCCTTCCAGTATGCTTGTTCCCTGATCAACAGTGGCATTAAATTTTTCTTCCTCTATTGATATGACCTTTTTAATATAATCACGCTTTTCTTCCATATGCGGGTAAGCTTCCATTGACATATCAATAACAGCATCCGTAAGCTTTGAAAGAAACATATCTGCAATGCCTAACAGCTTTCCGTGTCTTGCAGCGCGTCTTATGAGCCTTCTTAACACGTAACCTCGGCCTTCGTTTGACGGGATCACGCCATCGGATACCATCATTGAAGCACTTCTGATGTGATCAGTAATGACGCGTATGGAAACATCCTTCTTATATATTTTACCGTATTCCACACCGGAAAGCTTGCATACATGATCCAGAACACTGCGTATGGTGTCCACTTCAAAAATATTATCCACCTGCTGAACAACACATGCCAACCGTTCCAGCCCCATCCCGGTGTCAATATTCTTGTTTTTGAGCGGTACATACGTCATGTCGCCCTGACGATCGTACTGGGTAAATACAAGGTTCCATACCTCAATGAACCGGTCGCAATCACATCCCACGGTACAATTTTCTTTACCGCAGCCTTTATCTGCTCCGCGATCATAATAAATCTCTGAACATGGACCACATGGGCCTGTACCATGCTCCCAGAAATTATCCTCCTTGCCCATTCTGAATATTTTGCTTTCAGGCAGGCCAACATCCTTATGCCATATATCATAGGCTTCATCATCTTCTAAATAAACAGAAACATAAAGTTTATTTTCAGGAATTCCGATAACCTGTGTTAAAAACTCCCATGCCCAGGGTATTGCTTCTTTTTTGAAATAATCCCCGAAAGAAAAATTACCAAGCATCTCAAAAAATGTGCCATGGCGCGATGTTATCCCTACATTATCAATATCCGGTGTCCGGATGCACTTTTGACAGGTAGTGACCCTTTTTGAAGGCGGCACCTCCTGCCCTGTAAAATATGGTTTTAAAGGAGTCATACCTGCATTTACCAGCAAAATGCTCGGATCATTCCTTGGAACCAGAGAAAAACCTGGAAGCCTTAGGTGTCCTTTGCTTTCGAAAAAGCAAAGAAACAATTCCCGTAATTCATTTAAACCGAACTTTTTCATATTACGCCCTCTTTTCCTGAAGTTGGCAATGCGTATAAAAACTTTGCGATTGCCTCACCAGTTTATTATTTCGCTTATACATGAATTAAAAAAATTTTACCAATTGAATTTCGCTTTATCAATTATAATAAAATCAATAGAAAGGCGTCAAGAGGTTCTCTGGTTACTGTTCAAAGGTTCTGTTAAAAGATATTGTGCAATATTGTCCCCGCCTACCCCCATACTATTTTCAGGATTCGTTTAAACAGTATTTTAAGCATTGCCACAAGCGGAACGCTGAACAATAAACCTGCAATGCCAAAAATACGCCCGCCTGCAATTACTGCCATAATTGTTGTAACCGGGTGCAGCCCAAGCTTTCCTTTCATTATCCTTGGAGACAGAATTATGTTGTCAATCTGTTGGACTATTATAAATATTGCGGCAGTCCACAAGG
>JAAYGP010000039.1 GCA_012727625.1 Clostridiaceae bacterium | reverse complement strand
GCTTTGAACTGTAATTAAATTATAAAAGTGCGTTTCCGCCCGGAACGCACTTTAGTTTATCAAGCCAAACTTCGTAGTCGCAAAATGGCATTTGACATTGAAAGGAAACGGGGCAATTTCCAACCTTAGACATTAAACCTGAATAATACTACATCCCCGTCCTTAATTACATAATCCTTGCCCTCGGAACGAACCAACCCCTGTTCCCTTGCGTTGCTGAATGAGCCTGCATTTACAAGATCATCAAAACTTACAACTTCCGCGCGGATAAAGCCTCGTTCAAAATCGCTGTGAATTTTACCGGCCGCCTGGGGAGCCCTGGTTCCTCTTTGAATCGTCCAGGCGCTAACTTCAGGGTCGCCGACAGTGAGAAAGCTGATTAGCCCCAAAAGTTTATAGCTTGCTTTTATCAACCGGTCAAGCCCGGATTCATTTAAACCCAGCTCAGTTAAAAACAATTTTTTCTCATCATCTTCCAACTGAGCAATCTCCTCTTCAATCTTGCCGCAAATAACAATAACTTCTGCATTTTCTTCATTGGCACAGGAAAGCAGCTCTCTGACAAATGGGTTGTTTTCCGGGCTTTTAATGTCTTTTTCAGCCACATTGGCACAGTAGATTACAGGCTTGGATGTAAGTAAAAACAACTGTTCAACATATTTTTTCCAATCGTCTTCTATTTCCATTGAACGTACAGGCCGGTTCGATTCAAGATGTTTCTGTATCTTTCCTAATAACTCCAGCTCCGCATGATACTTTTTGTCACCTGACTTTGCCAGTTTCTTTACCTTGTCCGTTCTTTTCTCCATCATTTCCAGGTCAGCAAAGATCAGTTCCAGGTTAATGGTTTCGACATCCCGGGCAGGGTTTACGGAACCGTCCACATGGACAATGTTCGGGTCCTCGAAGCATCTTACAACATGAATGATTGCGTCAACACCCCTGATATGGGATAAAAATTTATTTCCCAGGCCTTCGCCTTTGCTCGCGCCTTTAACCAGACCGGCTATGTCTGCAAATTCAATGGCGGTATGGACCACCTTTTTCGGATAATATATTTCCGCGAGCTTGTCAAGGCGCTCATTGGGAACACTGACAATTCCGATATTCGGATCTATGGTACAAAAAGGATAATTGGCGCTTTCGGCTCCTGCCTTTGTTATAGCGTTAAACAAAGTGCTTTTTCCGACATTAGGGAGGCCCACAATTCCAAGTTTCATTTCTCTCTTCCCTTCATATTTGTTATATCTGGAGGATAAAAGATATCTTCCGTTATTTTATTCTGATGCCGTATATTTTTTTAGCGTAGGTTCCCACAACAACCATGTCATTGTATATGGCAGGGGAACCTTCCACATTAAGACCAACGGATATGGTATCAATTATATTTCCGTTTGCAGGATCCATCAAATGCATTTTGCCTGAGGAATCGCAAAAAATCATATAGGTTTTACCGTCGTCGGACATGAAATCAACAGGAGAACTCCAGCTGTAATAGTCAAGGTTTCTGACCCATACTTCCTCGCCGGTTTTCTTGTCAAGCGCGACCATCCTGCCTTTCTGGGCATCTTCTGTTTTGCATATATTGAAAATAACAAGGTCTGAAATATCGTTTTTCCCTATAACAGGGGTGGAAAGCAACCCTCCGTTTACTCCATACTGATATATGCAGTCATATTCCTTTTGCCAGATCAGCTCCCCTGTCAGAGCGTTAAATTTTCTTAACTGGCATGCGGCACTTGTTGGCTGTGGTTTGCCAAGGCAGCGTATATCGGCTTCATTTCCTGTATACAGAAAAACTCCGTCATCGGTTTCTTCCAAAACAATTGTGCTGTCTGTGTCATCTTCAACATTTGCTATCCATACCGGTTCAAGGGTATTGATATCAATACACTGAAGTAAGCCGCCGTTATCGGCCAGATAAAGATAATTTTTATAGAAAACCGGCGAGTTTTCATATCCGATATTGGGATCGAAAGGATTCTCGTATCTGTACTTTATCACTTCAGGATTGATGGACAGTTCTCCCTTTTCACGGTCAAATTGCGTGTTCAGTTTAATTCTGTATAAAAGGCCATTCTCACCCGGTTGTATTAAAGTGTCAGTGTTTTTGTCAAGAAGCCCCGAAGGATCAAATGCGCCCCAAATCCTGAAAGCCTCAGGTGTTGTGCCGGTGATTGAAAAAAGCTCTGTCTGATCTATAAGGCTGAAAATTCTGTATTCATGATGGGCATAGTTTTCTCCGTTTTGATTAAGCCCCTGACCCGTGTAAAGTATGGGGTAGCCTCTGGGATCAATCATACCGGTTCCCTTGATTGAAAACCCTATATTAATGGGATTTCTTGTCTCTTTCCCGTCAGACAGATTTAAAAAATAAATATTTCCGCAAAGAGTTGGATATATCACTTCCACAAGATCGGTATTTTTCAGAGACTCATTAATGTTCATAAGTTTTCGTATATCTTCTTCCCAATGTATTATTAAGGGTTGGCCTGTCCAGCCAACTCCAGGCCAGTATGAGCTTCCGTTGTTTATGGCGCTGATATCTTTCGTCCATACAATCTCCAGTTTTTTTTCAGAAACCAATCTGGTTCCGAAATCCGCATTGTTGCGGTAATGATTACCTCTGAATGTTGTAATTCCCTCAACATCGGTATAATCCTCCGGTGCCCCGAAGAAAATCCCCGGATTGGGAACGCCTGAGGTTATTATATCAAAACCATGAAAGTGCCAGTATTTAAACCGGATGTTTCCAAAGATTTTCTCCCTGGCATATTCCGAAAAAGCATTGCTGCCGGTGTAAACAGGCAGAATGTCCGGATTGACACCTCTTGGGTCAACGAGATCATGGGACAGCGGCACAGAAACGGTTTCCATAACAAAAGCGGGCTCCGATGGAAGAGTTATGTCATCAGGTGATTCATTTTGTACCGTCTGATTGTTTGTTTGGTTTGTTTCATGGTTATTGGTACCGGACGCTGATACATCCGTTATGTCATTTGTTGCTTTTGTGTTTGAATCGTTTTTTGATGTGAGTATTAACAAAACAGCAGAAACAGCCACTAAAAAAATCAAGGTGTACAAAACACGTTTTATCCTCATCTTTTCACCGTTGTCAAGGTTAAGATACTATTAACCCATCAAAATCCTTTCTATTATAGTATTCATGTCTCTTTATACAAACTAAACCCATCAGGGCATGAAAATTATTTTAGCACAAATAGATTCCGGTTTCAATTACCAGCAAAACAACTTATCAGTGTAATTCCTGTTATGTTGCTGTTCACACCCTGATTCTGTTACTTAACAGGCCAGATATTGTGCAACAGAGGAAACAAGAGCTTCATTTGAAAGAGCTGGTAAGTTAAGGTCCAGGAATGCCGAAACTCACAAAAATGCATATGGAAATAATAATGTATATTGCATTTTTGCTAAAACAGTCGGTTTGCTGTTCCTTGTTATACATCACTAAGCTTCATTCCGATAAAGTTTCCTTACTATTGCACAATATCTTTTAAAAGAACCTGTGAGCAGTAACCCTGTTATCGATAATTGAATATTTTTAACAAATAAACAGAAAATAAACCTTAAGGCAGAAAACCCGCGTTATAGAAACGGGGGCTTGTAAGGAAAAATTTTATTTTCGGAGGATATAAATGCCCATTGTTCTGGTAGTTGTAATACGTTCCTTTGTAAGTTTTTTTCTTTTGCTGCTGCTTGTTAAACTAATAGGCAAACAGCAGGTGACTCAGCTGACATATTTTGATTATATTGTTGGAATCACAATAGGCTCTATTGCATCAACTCTGTCAGTGCAGGTTAATGAAAACTCCTGGTCAACAATGGCGGGTATGATCGTGTGGGCTGCCCTTGCTGTGACATTGGCTTTAATCGGATTAAAATCTCCCTGCCTCAGAAAGATAATTGAGGGTGTTCCCGAAGCATTGATACAAAACGGAAAGATCCGGCATGATGCTTTAAGGAAAAACAAACTGTCCATGGAAGAATTGATGTCTATGCTTCGAACAAAGGATGTTTTTAATATAGATGATGTTGAATTTGCGGTGTTTGAACCAAGCGGGAAACTCAGTGTTTTATTGAAATCCCAGAAAAAACCTCTTACACCTCAGGATATGAATATCAGTACTCAGTATAACGGAATGCCGACAAATATTATAGTCGACGGTGTTTTGGATATAAAAGCATTGCGCTCAGTAAACCTGACCAAAGCCTGGCTTGAATTCCAACTGAAAAAAATGAATATACAGAAAACAGAAGACATATTTCTTGCCCAGTTGGATACCCAGGGTAATCTGTATATCGATATGAAAGACAATAAAACCACCTATATTATTTCTACAAAGACTTAAATCTATTTAAGAATAAAGTATTTCAGTTCGCAAAAACTATCCACAGGCAGTGAGGGTTGTGGGATTAAGTTCAAAACTTTATTGCATAAAACAAAGGAGAAATAGAAGTGCTTGATGTCAAGGTATCAAATTAAATCAATATCATGTTAATCAGGTCGAACGGCGGTAGAATCCACTGATGAAATAATTAGCCTGATTGTACAAGGAGGATTATACAAGGAGGATTATATTTTGAAAAGAATCATCCCGTTAGTAATAATGATGTTTATATTGATGTCTACGACAGGATGCACAGTATTTAAAAGGACTCTTGATAAAAAAACAAACTTTTCAGAGGAATTGGAGGCTGTTAACAGATACATTGCGGAGAACAGCTGGGACAAAGCAGGAGAAAGTATGGCAAATTGCATGGAAAAGTGGTATAAAATTAAGCCATGGATGCAACTGGAGCTGGATCATGATGTCATTAACGAAATTGAAGCAAGGCTCGTCGAAATGTCTGCCTATTTGGAAACGGAAGAAAAATCATCAGCTTTGGCAGGTATCCGTGTTATTATTAACTATTGGAAAGATATTGGCTCCAAATGACCGGTGCCGGGTTACCTGAAGTATGGCTGAATTTGCGTCTGGGGCTTTTTGGGTATTCACTTATACTATTCCCGCAAAAAACATATGTACGGCGATTGTTTAATATCAGAAATCGCATGTGCCGCGAATATTTATGATTCTGTCAGCATCAGAACCGGATTGTATGCAAAAAATGGCAGAATTTTTAGTTTTACAGGTAATATTTTCACTAATTCATGAATTGTTTTCATTAATGTCACCGCCGGGATATAATTGATCATGTCCGCCGGTTAAAAATTGACCAGGTTAGGCCGGAAAAAACTTGACCACCCTCCCCCAGAT
>JAAYGP010000376.1 GCA_012727625.1 Clostridiaceae bacterium | reverse complement strand
TCCATAAGTTGTCCGGCTGAAAAATAAGGCAATATATTTCTGGCATCATCTGTAATGCTTTCTTCGAGTTTTTTTTGCAAGTTTCTTATCTCAGAGCTTTTAAGCTGCGGTTCTATTAGATCGCTTACCCTGACGGAAGTTTCCTCCGCCCGTGAAATAACCGCAGCAGGTGCTGTCATCAGGATTAAAAAAATACATACTGTCAGTTTGAACAACTTGCCACCGGGTAACCTCACCGGGCTTATAAACATTACGATAACCTCCACTCATACTTAAAGCCTCATATTTGTGAAAAAATTATGGTTCTTACAGCATGTTCAAAATAACACTCATGACTGATGTAATGATTGGAATTGCAGTTATCATTATCAATATTTTTCCTGCCAGCTCCACCTTCGCCGCAATGGCATTCTGCGATGCGTCCCTGCAGGTTTCTGCCGCAAATTCAGTTATATATGCCATACCGATTATCTTTATGAGAGATTTTATGTATATTCCGTCAATATTTGCTCTTGTCATGTATAAATCAATCAAATCTAATATGCTTCCTATTTTTCCTGCAAGAGAAACCATTACAATCGCACCAAAGGCAAGTGATATTTGAAGTCCGATTTCCGGCCTGTTGGCTTTGATTATTAATATGAGAATGGCGGATACTATGCCCAACACGCCAATCTGAATTATATCCATTTATTTTGCCTCCAGTTTCCAAAAAGCCCGAATTCCCGGCCTTTACATGTGGACTGCGTTAAAAATTTTATTATCTTTAATCCAACAAGTTCACTATCAGGTCAAGTTTTCAGGGCATCTTTTGTATAGAAGTCCGATGAATGATCCTCTGTTACAACCTCAGAATTTAAACAGAGCCTTAATCGTGTCAAACAGCTTTGCTATTTCCTTAACCACCATCAGCAAAACTACGACAAGACCGGCAAGAGTGGTCATCATTGCCTGTTCATCCCTGCCCGATTTTGTCAGCAGTGAGTTTAAAACCGATACCAATATACCTATTGCCGCAATTCGAAATATCAGATCAATGTCCATAAACATCTCCTCATATAAGTACAAGTACCGTTGCTATGCCGCCAAGCACTCCAAGGCTTTTATAGAGCTTTTCCTTTTGCGCCCTGTCATTTTCAGCTTTTTTCTCCTGTATGCCAAGCTTGGAACGTACAAGTTCTATACAGGATTTCTGTCCGGCTCTGTTGGTTTTCCCGAGAACATATCCCATGGATATCATTAAATCCCATTCCTCCTGGTGCAACACCCACTGTGCCCGGAATTCATCCAGGCTTTTCTCCCATGCTTTGCCTGTTGAAAGCTTTGTATTGTTTTGAATTTCAAATACCCTTTTTGCAAATGAAGACATCATCCCCTTTTTGTGGGATATGGCCAACAAAGCCTGTCCAAGGGGACGGTTTATATAAACAATTTCATTTTCCAGTTCCATCAAAAATGCCTGTATTTGCCGTATATTCTCTATTCTTTCAGTTAATCTGCGGGAAAAGGCGAATCCGGCCATTGTCGAACTCCCCATAATCAGCAGGCTTCCTGCCGATTTCAGAAACCACAGCAATGACATTTCCATCACCATCCAAAATTGTTGTATGATATTTCAGGGCTTTGTCCACCGATAGGATTACAAATCGTTCAAATGCTTTTATATCAAGAAGTTCCTTAAAACCCTGACGCATTTTCAATGAATCAAAATTGTATCCGTGAGCTGTCGCAACCAGCCTGATGCCCGCATTTACAACCTGTTGAAGAGTTGCCGCGTCATCAGGGTTTCCCAATTCATCCAGGGCGATAATATTGGGGCCCATACTCCTTAACAATATTTCCATTCCTGTCTTTTTATGAATGCCGTTTATAATGTCCGTGCGATATCCAAGGTCATTGGACGGAATGCCTTTATAGGAGGCGGCAATTTCACCACGCTCGTCAACCACGCCCACTTTTAAACCATAAAACTCCGGAGGAAACCCATTGCTTAAAAACCTGATCGCATCCCTTAATATTGTTGTTTTGCCAAGCCCCGGAGGTGAAACAATCAAAGTATTGTATATATCATGTATATTTTTAACCAGGTATTTGATTATGCTCGCCGCGCATCCTTTTATCTCTCTTGCAATGCGGAAATTAATTGACGAAATGTCCTTTATGTTTATAATTTTCCCGTCCTCTGTAACCGGGGTTCCGATTATGCCTGCCCTGTGACCGCCCTTTATTGTTATAAAACCTTTGTTAATGTCTTCCTGATAGGCATACCAGGAATGCTCACAAATTTTGTAGACACACTCGATTAAATCTTCCGGAGACACAATTAAAGCATCCCGGGGACTGCTGTTTATGCGTCCCTTTTCTTTTATGAATCCATCCTTTCTGCCATAGTGCAGCATAACGGGTCTGTTGGCACGAAGTCTTATTTCTTCTGCTTCGCAAAGAATTAATCTGTCAAGCTGCATAAGCCCTTTTCCAATATTTGCAGGAAGGTATGGAACTATTTCATTATAGATACGATTAACAGCGTCATTTACGTCCATTATCCTGTACCTCCGGTTTTTCGGTCGTGTTTTTCCTTTCAGTCAAGAGTTTCCTTTTGTTGAACATAATTATTTAAAAACTTATATTGAACCGGCACATTTAATGCTGTAAGTTTTCCTTATGTCTTAAGCATGGCTGTTTTAAGTTAATTTTTTTACTTTCCTGTGCCGGAAAGCTTAAGCCTGTCCTTTTGTTTAGTTCATTGTATGCACTTACCCTTAATATATGACAAAAAAAGAGAGTTGCCTCTCTTTTTTAAACTGTTATTATTCAATTTTTCCGGTTTTATTGCTATATCAATTACAGCCTTTCCATGTATTCGCCTGTCCTGGTATCAATCCTGACAATGTCCCCAATATTTATAAACAACGGCACCTTAATTTGTGCACCTGTTTCAACAACTGCCGGCTTTGTGGCCCCGGTCGCCGTATCACCCTTAAAACCGGGCTCTGTTTCCGTAACTTCCAGCTCGACAAAAATAGGAGGTTCTATACCTATAACCTGCTCTTTATAAAACAGTACTTTACAGGTCGTATTCTCTTTAACAAACTTCAAAGCGTCTCCGGCACTACTTTCATTTACCGGTATCTGCTCATATGTTTGCTCATCCATAAAATAACACAGATCGCCATCCCTATAAAGGTACAACATATCTCGCTTATTGATTTGAGCCCTTGCAAACTTGTCTGTTGGGCTGAATGAACGTTCTACCGTTGAGCCTGTAAGAACGTTTTTTATTTTGGTACGAACAAACGCTGCGCCCTTCCCGGGTTTTACATGCTGGAATTCAATAATCTGAAAAACCTGACCGTCAAGTTCAAATGTAACACCATTTCTAAAATCTCCAGCACTAATCATGTTATCTCATCCTCTCAATCTGCATTTTTAAAATTTATCATCGCTTTCGCGATAATGCCAAAGTTTATAAAATTACACGTCAAACCCCGCTTTTGCCGGAATTCATACTTTCGCAATACGTTTCAGCTTAAACATCTGTCTAAACTGTACAACCCCAATATTTTCCCACGAATCTATATTAAATTAAAACCGCTTTCTATGCAAGAATTAAATCGGCAAATACACTGCATTAAAGAATTATAATGTCCTTAGTTGATTTTGTGGGAATTACCGGCCCGTCAGAGGTAAGAAAAACCATATCCTCTATACGCACTCCGCCGAGTCCCTCTACATAAATTCCCGGCTCAACGGTAAAAACCATACCCTGCTCTAAAATTTCATTACCCTTTGGAGAAATCCCGGGTTTTTCGTGAATTTCAATTCCCACACCGTGCCCCAGCCCATGGCCGAAGCATTTTTCATATCCTGCCCTGTTAATAATTGAGCGTGAAACACTGTCAAGCTCTTTTCCTGTTATTCCGGGCCTGGAAGCGGCAAGTGCTTCAAATTGTGCCTCTAACACAATGCTATATATTTCCTTAAGTTTCCCGGACGGTTCTCCCATAAAAACCGTACGGGTCATATCGGAAGAGTATCCTTTATAAATTGCGCCAAAGTCCATAACAATAGCGTCACCCGCCTTGATTTCCCTGTTGCCCGCAGTTCCGTGAGGCAATGCCGATCTTGGGCCTGAAGCTATAATCGTTTCAAAGGAGGGCCCGCTCGCGCCAAGCTTTCTCATTCTGTACTCCAGTTCCAAAGCTACTTCAGATTCCCTGATTCCCGGCTTAATAAAGGGCAAAATCTCACTGAATGCTTTATCGGCAATATCAACCGCCCCTTTAATTATTTGCAGCTCATTATCGTCTTTTGTCATTCGTATGCGGTCTAAGGAATCCTGTATGTTGCGAAGCTCTTTGACATTAATAAGCTTTTCCTTTATTTTTAAATATTCGGAATATGTCATGTTATTGCCTTCAATGCCAATACCAAAAATGCAGTATTCGGAACAAAGCCTTGATAGAACATCCATTGCGCCTTTTTCATGCTGTATTGTTTCAATACCATCAAAAACCTGTTCCTTTGCCTGAGAGGTATAACGAAAATCAACTATTAAATAAACCTTTTCCCTGCTGACAATGCAAACGGATGTGGAGCCTGTAAAGCCTGTAAAGTAGAAAGTGTTTGACCTGCCGGTTAATAAAATGCCGTCCAGTTCTTCCTTTTCCAATATTTTTATAAGTTCCTTCAATCTCTGATGCATAATAATCACCTGCTAAAATATTCAGACAGCTGAATATCCTTAATTAATTTTAACTTTTTTTATATTCAGATCTGTATATGTTACTGCTTATCTCGTTTATGCAATATTTTAAAACTTTAAATAACCTTACTCATAACTTTGTTATTTTTAAGCCTTTATACGGTCCTGCTAATCACCTTTTAAAATTTTCAAAGCCGCCAGATATCCTTTAAAGCCAAACCCGCTTATCTGCCCCATACACACGGGAGCAATCACTGATATTCTCCTGAATTCTTCTCTTGCATGAATATTTGACATATGCACTTCAATGGCCCTTATGCCGGTTCCCTTAATCGCGTCCCGGATTGCAAGGCTGTAATGGGAGAACGCACCGGGATTGATAATAATTGCGTCCACATTATTTCCCTGTGCTGATTGAATAGTGTCTATTATTTCCCCCTCGTGGTTTGACTGAAAAAAACAAACTTCAATGCCCAGATTTTCCGCTTCTTTTGAAATGGCTATTTCAAGGTCGTCAAGGGTTTCATAACCATAGACTTCAGGCTCTCTTTTGCCCAGCAGATTCAAATTGGGTCCGTTAATGACAAGAATTTTCACACCAATACCTCCGATATAAAAATCAAACCTAAAGGTTTCCCGGTTATTGATACTTAAATATGTATATCAGAAGCCTTAACCAAGGAACGTATCCTGTTCCCTACTGAGAAATTTGCCTTTTAATATACCAGTCTTAAAATATGTCGGGAGTGTACCCTAAAAAGTACACTCTCAGCTATTTTCCCTCAAAACATATCATTATAAACTATTTTTTGTTCCCGCTAAGATACCCGGCAATTGCAGAAGCTGCTTTTTTGCCCGCACCCATTGCCAAAATAACCGTAGCCGCGCCGGTTACCGCATCACCACCGGCATAAACGCCAGGCTTGCTGGTGGCCCCGGTTTCTTCATCGATTATTATTCCTCCCCAGTCATGGGTTTTTAAGTCCGGGGTTGTTGATTTAATTAACGGATTGGGGCTTTGGCCTATTGCGATAATAACGGTGTCAACATCCAGAACATGTTCGGAACCCTCTATGGCAACAGGACGTCTTCTGCCGGAAGCATCCGGCTCACCCAGCTTCATCTCAATACATTCCATACCTTTAACCCATCCGTCTTCGGTACCCAGAATACGCTTCGGGTTTGTCAGGAGCTTGAAAATTATACCTTCTTCTTTGGCATGGTGAACCTCTTCCACCCTGGCAGGCATTTCCGCTTCCGACCTGCGGTAGACTATGTAAACATTTTCAGCTCCAAGCCTTTTTGCGCATCTTGCCGCATCCATGGCAACATTTCCGCCGCCGACCACGGCAACATTTTTCCCCGCCTTAATTGGTGTATCCACCTGTGGATACAGATATGCTTTCATTAAGTTTATTCTCGTTAAGAATTCATTCGCGGAATACACTCCATTAAGGTTTTCACCCGGAATTCCCATAAAACTCGGAAGCCC
Organism: Clostridiaceae bacterium; assembly: GCA_012727625.1. Taxonomy (GTDB): domain Bacteria; phylum Bacillota; class Clostridia; order DSM-8532; family DSM-8532; genus JAAYGP01. The sequence continues at coordinate 893 of JAAYGP010000376.1, read as the reverse complement.
GGCTCCACTGCCAATAAATATTGCTTCATAACCTTCTTCCATCAGCTCGTCCACGGTAATTGATTTTCCTATTACCATGTTTGTTTTTATTTCAACACCAAGCTTTCTTACATTATCAATTTCCTTCTGGACAAGTTCCTTGGGCAGCCTGAATTCCGGAATGCCGTACATAAGCACCCCTCCGGGAGTGTGGAAAGCTTCAAAAATTGTAACGTCAAAGCCCATTTTGGCAAGATCTCCCGAACATGTAAGCCCTGCGGGGCCGGAACCTACCACAGCCACTTTTCTGCCGTTCTTTTTAATTTCGTGCTCTTCCGGCTCTTCATGCGACATATACCAATCGGCAGCAAACCGTTCCAGCCGGCCGATTGCAACAGGTTCTCCCTTTTTGCCCCTTACACAGAGCAGCTCGCATTGGGTTTCCTGCGGGCAGACTCTGCCGCAAATTGCAGGCAGAGAATTGGTTTCTTTTATTTTCAAATATGCCTCTTTAAATTTTCCTTCCGCAATCAGAGAAATAAATTCAGGAATTTTAATATTAACCGGACAACCGGCTACGCATGGCCTTGTTTTACAGGACAAACACCTATTTGCTTCCTCAATGGCCATTTCTTCAGTGTACCCTTTGGCAACCTCTTCGAAATTCTTAATTCTTTCCTGAGGATCCTGTTCAGGCATCTTAACTTTCTCAAGTGACATATTAGGCATTACCCATTTCCTCCAATCTGCATTGATGTGCTTCCATGCTGCGACTTTCTTCAGTTTTATACATTTCCTGTCTTCTCATGGCCTCATCAAAATCCACAAGGTGCCCGTCAAAATCCGGCCCGTCAACACAAGCGAATTTAATCTTTCCTCCGACCGTAACCCGGCATCCTCCGCACATTCCCGTG
>JAAYGP010000375.1 GCA_012727625.1 Clostridiaceae bacterium | reverse complement strand
TTAAGAGAGCCTGTTGACGGAAGTGGCTACAATGAAACATATGGTCTTTTGGGCTCAAACAAATCAACAGAAGATACGGTTAAGTTATTTCCCAGAGATTGCACTCTTCTGGTGGAAAGCATTCAGGCCAGAATCAGGGAAAAAACCGGTAAAACCGTTGAAGTCATGGTTTATGGTGATGGTGCCTTTAAGGATCCGATAGGTAAAATATGGGAACTCGCCGATCCCGTTGTTTCACCCGGATACACAAAAGGCCTGGAGGGCACTCCTAATGAAATAAAACTGAAATATCTTGCGGATAATAACTTTGCAAGCCTTGAAGGAGATGAGCTTAAAAAAGCAATAACTTCATTTATTAAAAGAAAAGACGAAAATCTGGTTGGAACAATGGAAGCCCAGGGAACAACCCCAAGAAGACTTACTGATTTAATCGGATCCCTTTGTGATTTGACTTCCGGAAGCGGCGATAAGGGAACTCCCATTGTTTACATTCAGGGGTATTTTGACAATTATACAAAATAGCTGATTATGCAAGTTCCGATTACCTTTATATACGGGTTTGCGGTATTATCAATTTAAAATACTGGTTTATCAGTTTGAATGCCGAGGCAGTTATGCATTTTGAAACCTCCGCTTATGTAACAGGTGGGTAGAACACCGCCATGTATCAAATGCGGCAGGTTTTTTCTTTTAATTTTTGATCCGGTATTCAAAGTCAGAAGATTAAATTCATTCCTGCAAATAGAATCAGGGATAATTAACGATAATAATGATAAAAATACTTTAAAGCAGTCTTTTTATGTTCAGGGGTGTGCCCGGAAAGCCTGTTGTTCAGATTTGGATTCCGCTTTTACGCAAATATCAATGCGTGATTTCCCTGGTGCACTCCTGTAAGAAATATATGACAATAATATTGAAATACCAGGTATATCAGGTAATTTCAGCTATCAAAAGATATCTTGCGACAGGAGTGAATTAAATGAATACCAACCAGTTTAAGAGTTTTAAAAACCCGCCCCACTCATTTTGGCTTGCTTCAACTGACAGCGATGACTATCCCCAACTATCCGAAGACATAAAAACTGAGGTGGCTATAATTGGTGGCGGAATGACAGGTATATTATGTGCATATTTTTTGCAGAAAAAAGGCATGAACAGCGTAATTCTGGAAGCGGGCAAGATAGTTTCAGGTACCACCGCGCATACAACAGCAAAAATAACTTCTCAACACGGGTTGATATATAACAAAATAAAAAATCAGAGGGGCCTGGAGTTCGCTAAGCAATATGCTGAAGCCAATGAATCGGCAATTACCGAATTTAAGAAAATTATTGATGAAAACCAGATTGAGTGCGATTTTACAGAGCAGTCTGCCTATATATATACCCAAAGCGAAGAGAAAATACAAAAAATGCAGGATGAGTTAAAGACTACTGAAAAGTTGGGTATTAAGGCGTCATATGCAGAAGAAATTCCATTCCCCATCCCAATTAAAGCAGCAATACGTTTTGACTTACAAGCCCAATTCCACCCACGCAAATTTTTGCTTCCCATTGCAAAAAAAATAAGCGAAGCCAACGTCCGCATTTATGAAAGAACCCGCGCGGTTGATCTTGAAGAAGGAAATGAATTTACAATTATAACGGATCAGGGCAAAAAGGTAACCGCAAAAAAAGTAATAATCTCTTCCCACTACCCTTTTTACAACAAGGCAGGTATGTATTTTTCACGAATATACACTGAAAGGGCGTATATAATCGCAATAAAGGCAAATGAAAAATATCCGGGCGGCATGTATATAAATGCGGAAGAGCCGTCCAGATCCTTAAGAGGTTACACATACGGCAATGAAGAGTTAATATTTATAGTCGGTGAAAACCATAAAACCGGTCAGGGAAATGATATGGTTAAACATTATCATGCCCTGATCAATTTTGCATCCGAAATATTTACCATCAATGACATCCCCTATCGATGGTCAACACAGGATTGCATGACTTTGGACGGTGTGCCTTATGTTGGACGCTACAAAACGGATACTCCGGATTTATATGTAGCCACCGGCTTTGAAAAATGGGGAATGACAAACAGCATGGCTTCAGCATTAATACTAAGGGACATGATTCTTGACATTGAAAACCCCTGGCAGGAAGTCTATAATCCGTCAAGGCAGAATATATCAGGGGCTGTTAAAAACTTTGTTGTTGAGAATGCAGATGTGGCAAAGCATCTTGTTAAAGGCAAAATATCTTCCCTGCCTGAAAATATAGATTTGAAACCGGGCGAGGCCAAGGTTTTCAAGTCCAATGGAGAGCGCATAGGAGCATTCAGGGATGATAGCGGAAAACTGCACCTTGTTAACACCACCTGCACCCACATGGGATGTGAGCTTAACTGGAATTCGGCCGAAAACTCCTGGGATTGCCCCTGTCACGGCTCCAGATTCACCTGTTCGGGAAGTATTATTGAAGGACCTGCTGTTGAGCCTTTAACAGATGAAAACGATGTTAATACTATTGAGAAAATCATCCGCGAAGAATTTTAGCATTTATTAAGCTGTCCCGGACATTGATGTTTTGACCTGTAAAACAATACGGAGCATTTTTGTTTGGCAACTAATATGAGCCTCATAAGACACCCGAAAAAAACAGTATCCTTATAAACCCTGTATACAGGTTTGAATGGAACACACAGCCGGCTGGAATAAAAAAAACCACTCGGGTTTACCGGGTTTACAATGGTTACATTGAATTGCATGAGCCACGTAAACTTAGGGCTTGTGTTTGACTGTCGGGTTGCCATAAGTATTCCGGCAGCATGACAATATGATGCTATTGGTCGTTTATTGTTTTGAGCCTGGCATGAAAGGCAGAATGTTCTTTGCAAACTCTGAGATGCTCATTGTCTGAAGCCATACTTTACCTGGACCGGTCAGTGTGGTAAGGAACAAGCCTTCTCCGCCAAACAGAATATTTTTAAAGCCTTTCACCATTTCTGCCTGATATTGAACAGTTTCCTCAAAAGCGGCAACATTCCCGGTATCCACTTTTATGGTTTCGCCAGGAGCAAGTTCCCTCTCCACCATGCTTCCGTCAATTTCAAGGAATACCAGGCCACTGCCTGAGATCCTCTGCAAAATAAAACCTTCACCGCCAAAAAATCCTGCTTTTAGCCCTCTGGCAACATAAGTCCCTAAAACAGTGCTGGGCTGGGCACACAGGAAAGCTTTTTTCTGCGCAATGATCGGGCAGGGCGCAACGTCAATTGCAACTATATGACCTGGAAAAGAACTGGCAATAACTATTTCCTGGTCCGGGATCCGGGCAGTATATGTAGCCATAAATAAGGATTCTCCCGAAAGCATTCTTCCCAGGCCTTTCATAAAACCTCCGGTCATATTTGTTTCCATAACTATTCCGCTGTCCATCCATGTCATTCCTCCGGCCTGGGTATAGATGCTCTCTCCTGCACCTAACCTTATTGATACTGCCGGAAGATTGTCTCCGAATATTTTGTAATTCAATTCAGACGGCACTCCGGATGCGGGTGAAGCTTGTGTTTCCGGATTACCTCCGCCCAGACGGCCCTGGTCTGAAACATTTGCTCCACATGATGTACAAAACCTTGTTCCCTCGTTAAGCTGCTTGCCACAATTTTTACAAAACATACCATTCATCTCCTTGTACAGTTAATATTGTATCAAATCAGTAACATATGCCACTGTATAACCTGGTAAATATAGAGTTGAACTTGTTGAATATATAGACATCAAATAATACCACGTGGCCTCCTCTTTTTATATAATGATTACCTCCAAAAACAACAAAAGTAGTTTTCCAATGGGATTATTGTCAGCTTTCATTTTGCCAGACTTAAAAAAACCGGGTAATTGTATTCTTAAATATATATAAACGCTTGTCTGAAAACACCTGAGCTGAACCATTTACGCTCATTAGCATGATCAGAAAAATACTCCAAAGACACATATGTGATCTTTCGAGTGCGCGTCTACACAGCTCCGGCAAAGGGGAACTTTCTTTCTGCTCTGCGCTTCATATAAATAAATGGTCTTAACAATAACCAAATTTAAATCAAGATTATAATATCATATTCGTTAACATTTAAAAATATGTATTTTATTTTTTTTATAATGGTTTGGGCAGGGTTACTGTTCACACCCTGATTCAGTTACTTAACAGGTAAGATATTGTGCAATGGCGGAAACAAGAGCTTTATTTGCAAGAGCTGGTAAATTAAAGCTCAGGCAGGCCGAGACCCGCAAAAATGCATATGGAAATAATAATATATGTTGCGGCTTTGGCAGAACCTGAATCAGATTAGGGTGTGAACAGAAATTGACCGTACCTGAAAGGTGTGATAAGAAACAATCCCGTTCTTAACAATTATTAGAAAAAATGATATAATCAAAAAAAGTGAAATAAAAAACATTGAACGGAGTGTCCTGATTATGAACGGCAGAGAAATAATGCAATATATATCATCAGGGAAAATTCCTCCCAGAATTCCTTTTGCACCAACAATATATGAGCATGCGGCAAAAATAATTAATGTTACACCCTCGCAAATGGCCCGGGACCCGGATCTTATAGTAGCCGGGCAACTTACGGCCTATCGGTTGTACCGGCATGATATTGTATCAGTGGGAGTAGACATATACAATGTCGAAGCAGAAGCCTTAGGATGCAGGGTAATCTTCCCCCTGGATGAAGTTTTGCCTTACATAGATGGAGTTCTGCTTTCAGAAGATACGGATTTGAATGAACTTAAAATTCCGGATCCCCATAAAGATGGAAGAATGCCTGTGTTCCTCGAAGCATGCAGAAAAATACACGAAAAAATCGGGGATGAAGTGCCGGTAAACGGAACCATTGTTGGTCCTTTCACTCTTGCCGCAATTTTAAGGGGCTTTGAGGATTTTCTCATGGATCTTATGTTTGAGCCTGATAGTGCCAGACGTTTGCTTAAATTTACAAAGCAGATTGGGCTCACCTATGCCAAAGCATTTATAGACTGTGGCGTTGGTGTGGCTGTCAATGAGTCCTGGATAGCGCCTCCTCTGTTATCCCCTGATTTATTCAGTAGTATTGTGCTTCCTTTTGAAACCGGGCTCATTAAGGAGATTAAGCAATTGGGGCTGAAAAATGTCGCATTGATCAGTGGAGGCGACACTGCACCTATAGCGCAATACCTGGTGGAAACGGGTACATCACTTCTAATGGCTGATTATAATACGGACCAAAGGGCAATCAGCCGGCTTTGCAGGAAACACGGCATTAATCTTCGCGCCAGTATTGACGCTAAAATTGTTGAATACGGCAATGAGGAGGAAATGACTGCGGCTGCTGAAAAAGTTATAAGCACCTGCGCGGAAGGCGGGCGTTTTATTTTCGGCTGCGGTGTTGCAAGCTACAACACGCCCGCGGAAAATATTAACCTGTTAAAACAGATAGTCGAAAAGCTCAATCCTTACAACAGGTAAAACAAAAAAGCATCATGCTTCAAAGCCCGCGGGTACATGCCCGCAAAAGCTATTAAGTGCTTTTGCAATGCATTTTTTATCCTTGAATTGCATATTGTAAGGTACTATAATATATAATGTTCGAGTGATTACTAATTTATAGTATTTGAGGTGTTATTATGAATGTAATATCATTTGAGATTTTCTCCATCATCATTGCACTGGCCTCATTTATATTCGCCGCATGGTTGTATAAATGGGTGCAAAAACAACCCTCCTCCAATGAAAAAATAGCTGAAGTCGGAAAACTAATCCGTCAGGGCGCAGCGACTTTTTTAAATAAGGAGTACAGAGTTCTTACGCGTTTCGCAGGAGTTGCAGCTGTTCTGATTCTTATTTTTCTCCCCAGTCCAATCTGGAGCGGTAATATCATTAAAAACATTACAATGGCAATATCATATATTGCAGGTACTATTTTTTCCGCCATTGCCGGAAAAATAGGGATTGAAGTAGCAACCATTGCCAATGTAAAAGCAGCAGAAGCCGCAAAAAAAGGTATCAAGCCGTCCTTTATGACAGGCTTTCGCGGTGGCGCCGTTATGGGAATGGCAGTTGTCGGCTCCAGTCTTTTAGGTGTTGCGGCTGTTTTACTTATTACCAATAATACAACGGCACTGCTTGGCTTCAGTTTCGGCGCAAGTTCACTTGCTCTGTTTGCAAAAGCCGGTGGTGGTATTTATACAAAAACTGCCGATATCAGTGCTGACCTGGTCGGTAAAGTTGAGCTCGGAATCCCTGAGGACGACCCGAGGAACCCTGCCGTTATTGCCGATAACGTGGGCGATAATGTCGGTGATGTTGCCGGAATGGGCGCTGACCTTTTTGATTCAAACGTTGCATCAATGTCTGCAGCTCTCGTTATGGCAGTTTCTTTGGACAGAATAGCCAATAGCGAAGTTAACGCAAGCATGGTCTTCTGCTATGCAGCTTTAGGTCTTTTAGCCTCCATCATCGGTGTCGGCATGGCACGTATCGGGAAAAAGGGTGATCCGACAAAAGCATTGAACAACAGTACTTATGTTACAACCGGTGTATACATTGTTTTAACCCTTATTGCCACATATGTCTTTGAATTTAGCTGGCGTATCTGGGGAGCCTGTGTCGTTGGTCTTATTGTTGGTGTAATAATAGGAATAGCGACAGACTATTTTACAAACGACACTAAAAAACCTGTTCAATACGTGGCAAGAGCTTCAAAATCAGGCCCTGCTTTTACGATATTATCAGGTATTTCCTATGCAATGTTAAGCGTACTGCCCGCAATGATTGGTATAGCTTTTGCATCCTTAATGGCATATAAGCTTTGTGAGCCCATTGGAGACGGTTACGCTATGTTCGGCATTTCCATGTCAGCGGTCGGAATGCTTTCCATCGTCGGCATGATTATTTCAAACGACGCATACGGACCTATTGTTGACAATGCAAGAGGCCTTGCTGAAATGGGCAACCTCGGTGACGATGTGCTTCAAATCACTGATGAGCTTGATAGCGCGGGAAATACCGTAAAAGCTGTCACAAAAGGGTTTGCCATAGCAGCGGCCGGCCTTACGGTTATAGCTTTACTTGGAGCTTTCATGAGTGAAGTAAATACTGCCGCTGCAGAATTGAATCTGCCCGGACTTGAAGGGTTTGATATAATTAATCCGGTTGTTTTCTTCGGTCTTTTAATTGGCGCCGCTATTCCTCTTGTATTCTCAGCCATGCTTATGCTTGGTGTTGACAGGAACGCTCAAAGAATGGTAGCTGAAATTCACCGTCAGTTCAAGGAAATAGTGGGCTTAAAAGAAGGTAAACCCGGAGTTAATCCTGAATATGATAAAAGTATTGAAATAGCTACCACAGGGGCAATCAGAGAGCTTATACCGGCAGGTTTAATGGCCATAGTGGCAACACTTGTGGTTGGCTTTGTCGGTGGTGTTCAGGCAATAGGAGGCTTTTTGGCAGGAAACATTGTCAGCGGTCTTTTGTTTGCTTTGTTTATGTCCAATGCCGGCGGCCGCTGGGATAACTCCAAAAAATATGTTGAAGCAGGAAATGAAGGAGGCAAAGGCTCAGATGCCCACAAATCCGCTGTTGTAGGCGACACTGTGGGTGATCCTTTTAAGGACACTGCAGGACCTTCAATAAATACACAAATTACAGTTGTCTCCCTCGTTGCATCATTGCTTTCAACTTTGTTCCTTACATTATCAATATTCTGAATAAACCGGCAGAAGAAAATTTTTCCTTCCGCACCATACTGATTGACAACTATCCGTCAGTTTTACAAAAACCGTAACCGGTTCCGGATACGGTTTTTAAGTTTAAAAAATATGACCATGATTAATAAATTATTGTTTGTATTTGAACAAAAAATACTCTGACAAATAATTTTCAATTTTATGTGTTCTCCTGGTGTTTTGTGAACAAATTGTGAAGTGCGAAAACACTATAAAATACTGTTTTCTTTCATTATTCCACACAAAAAAACGCGCAGGTTTTCAAAATCCAATATTATCAAGGGTTCCGGCATGTCTTACCCATTCAAAGGAAAAATAGTTTTAGGGCAGCAATTTTCTCATTTTTCATTAATCTTTTACATAGAAAAAGTAAAATTGTATCATGGCATGGGATCTATCAATGAATGATTACTGAATCTGCATTTATCCGATGTTTTCTTTTACTCGAAACAACTTATAAACAGAAACCATAATTGATACTGTAAATGTCCTTTAAAGAAGAACTTTAATCTTATTGTCGGCTGATAATCAAATAATTCTGCAGCAAAAACAAAAGGCCTGCAGAACATAATTAAGGAGGGTAAATATGGTAAACGGTGTTTCCTGTGATTGTAAAGAACAGAAGAAGTATGGTGAAATACTGAATATTATCGACTTGTACAAAGACAAAGAAGGTTCATTGATTCAAATTTTGCACGCCGCACAGAAGATTTACGGTTATCTCCCCCCTGATCTTCAGCAGTTGATTGCAGATTCTCTGGATATACCATTTTCCGAAGTGTCCGGTGTTGTATCCTTTTACTCTTTCTTCTCTGTTAAACCAAGAGGACAGCATACCATCCGCGTATGCCTTGGCACTGCATGTTATGTCCGGGGCGGAAAAAAACTTGTGGAACATCTGATTAAAACACTTAATGTTGAGTTGGGCGGAACCACGTCCGACGGTAAATTCACTTTCGAAGTTGCCAGGTGCATTGGTGCATGCGGGCTTGCTCCGGCAATAATGATTGATGATGTTGTCTATAAACAGATGACGCCGGCAAAGTTCAGCGCTTTATTGGAAAAATTCTGAGGGGGTGGCTCGGTATTATGAAAGTTTGTATAAAAAGCATGGATGATCTTAAGAAGATACAAAACTCATACACATCGGAAGTTGAAAAGTATAAGTATCAGATTCTGATCTGCGGTGGCGCCGGTTGTATATCCTCTGACTGTTCTGCTGTTAAGGAAGCTGTTATTGAACAGTTAAAATCACTTTCACTTGACAGGGATGTCCTTGTTTACGAAACCGGATGCATGGGCACCTGTGCCGTTGGTCCTGTAATGCTTGTGCTTCCCGACCGGATTTTTTACACAAAACTTACTCCTGAAATCGTAAAAAAAGTTGTAAAAGCACATATAGCCGAAAACAAAATTCTTGTTAAGCACACTTTTACAGATCATGCTCTTCGCAAGCACATTCCAAAAATCGATGATATCAGCTTTTTCAATGATCAGGTCAGCATTGCGCTCAGAAACTGCGGTCTGCTTGATTACAGGAGCATAGAAGCATACATAGCTTCAGGCGGCTATTTCGCCGCGGCAAGAGCATTAACGGAAATGGACGGAGATTTGGTCATTGAGGAATTGAAAATATCAGGCCTGTGCGGAAGGGGCGGAGCTGGCTTTCCCACCGGAATAAAATGGGAGGCCGGAAGAAAGGCACAAAGCGATGTTAAATATATTGTGTGTAACGCGGATGAGGGTGATCCGGGTGCTTTTATGGACAGAAGCATTATTGAAGGGGATCCCCACACTCTTATCGAGGGTATGCTTATTGGCGGTTATGCCATAGGCGCGCAAAAGGGTTATGTATACATCAGGGCAGAGTATCCATTGGCCGTTGAAAGGCTTGAGGCTGCCATTAAACAAGCCTATGAATATGGTGTCCTCGGAAAAAATATTTTTAACAGCGGTTTTGATTTCGAACTTGAAATAAGAATCGGCGCCGGCGCTTTTGTATGCGGTGAAGAAACTTCCCTTATGGCTTCAATTGAGGGCAAACGCGGGGAACCCCGGCAAAAACCTCCATTCCCCTTTGAAAAAGGATTGTTTGAAAAGCCAACAATCATAAATAATGTTGAAACCTTTGCAAGTGTGCCGGTTATTATTGAAAAAGGCGGCAAATGGTATTCACAGATTGGTACCGGAAATGCCAGGGGTACCAAGGTGTTTGCCCTCGCAGGAGATATTGTGAATACCGGAATTGCTGAAGTTCCCATGGGCACTCCCCTGGGGGAAATTATTTTTAAAATAGGCGGAGGACTGCCCGATAAAAAGAAATTTAAAGCAGCTCAAATCGGAGGTCCGTCAGGAGGATGCATAACCCAGGGAAATCTGAATGTTCCTGTCGAATATGACTCACTTACAAAACTTGGCGCAATTATGGGTTCAGGCGGCCTCATTTCAATGAGTGAGGAAACCTGTATGGTTGATACCGCACGCTATTTTATGGATTTTATACAGGATGAAAGCTGCGGTAAATGCCTGGCATGCCGTGTCGGAACAAAAAGAATGCTGGAGATTCTCGAGCGAATTACCCGCGGTGAGGGCATGGATGGTGATATAGAGCTTCTTGAAGAATTGGGCGAAACAATAAAAGACACAGCAATGTGCGGACTGGGCCAGACCGCACCAAATCCTGTTCTTAGCACCATAAGAAATTTTCGTGAAGAATATGAGGAGCATATTAACAAAAAGTACTGCAGAGCGGGAGTATGCAGCGACCTGTTCATTTCTCCCTGTGAAAATGCCTGTCCCGCAAATGTTAATATCCCGGGCTACCTCAGCCTTATAGCAGCCGGGCGTTTTATTGACGCATATAACCTTATCCGCCAGGAAAATCCTCTGCCGTCAATCTGCGGAAGAATCTGTGCCCGTCCCTGCGAAAAACGCTGCAGGAGAAACACTGTTGACGAGGCGGTGGCAATCTGTGACCTTAAAAGATTTGTTGCCGATTACACCATGAAATATGAAAAAGAGTATTTCCATGATATAGTATGCACAAAAAACGGGCAGAAAGTTGCAATTATCGGCGCTGGCGCTTCCGGTCTGACATGCGGATATTATCTTGCAAGAACAGGCTATGAAGTGGATATTTATGAACGGGAATCCGTCGCCGGAGGAGTCCTGGCCTATGGAATACCTGAATATCGTCTGCCAATGGCAATTCTGAAACACGAAGTGGACAACATATGTCGTTCGGGCGTAAACATTATCTATAATACCGAGGTTGGAAAGGACATCGGTTTTAAGGAGCTTAGATCCATGTATGACGCAATATACATAGCAACCGGAACGCAGCTTCCGCAAAAGGTCAATGTTCCGGGAGAAAATTTGAAAGGTGTTTTACCCGGTATAACATTTTTAAAGAATGTCAAGCTTTATAATTCCGTTGATCTTACAGGCCATGTGGTTGCTGTCATAGGCGGCGGAAATACGGCCATTGACTCCGCCCGTACCGCACTCAGGCTCGGAGCTGAAAAGGTAATGATCCTGTACCGCAGAACTCGTGAGATGATGCCTGCCTATGATACGGAAATTGAGGAAGCCCTGCATGAAGGAATTGAACTGCGTGAGCTGGTATCTCCTGTTAGATTCGTATCCAACAAACATGGCCGGGTTGCAAAAATCGAGTGCGTAAGGAGACGATTAAGCAATTTTGACAACGAGGGTAGAAGAAACACAAGCCATATTGAAGGCTCCAATTTCTTTATCGATGTTGACACTGTTATTACCGCCGTAAGTCAATATGCCGATTTGCCTTTTGTGCCAAAGGAAGATATAGGAGTTACACCATGGGGTACATTTATTGTTGACAAGGAAACTCAAATGACCAAAATGCCCGGTGTTTTTGCAGGAGGCGATGTTGCCCGGGGACCTGACGAGGTAATTCGCGCCATTGCGGACGGAAAGAACGCTGCCAGATCCATTGACCTG
>JAAYGP010000374.1 GCA_012727625.1 Clostridiaceae bacterium | reverse complement strand
GTTTTGAGTTGAATCCCGGGCAACCTGATACTGCTGTTGTCAGAAGTATGTGGAACGGTAAAATGCAGCCGGTTATTCCGGGAAGTTCATTGAAAGGCGTTTTCAGAAACAGGGCAGAGAAGTATTTTCCAGACTGTTGTAATATAAATAAGAAAGCATCTGAAAATAAATGTTATAATAAATCCAGGGGACTGAAAAAAGGAAAAAAAATATATGAAGCTGTATGTGAATCATGCAGGCTATTCGGGTGTCGCACACTCAGGGGCCGGGCAGAGTTCAGCGATGCTTTTCCTGTTGAGGAAACAGTGAAAATCAACACTCGCTACCAGGTTGCCATTGACAGATTGACAGGTGCGGCAAAGAAAAATGCCTTGTTTGAGTTTGAGGTTGTGGAAGCAGGCACATTTAAAGCAGAAATATTAATAAGGAATTTTTCCTCAAAACAGTTGAAAGTTTTATTGCAGGTAATTCAGGATATAAATGATGGCTATGTACGCCTGGGCAGTTCAACCTCAAGAGGATTTGGCAGAATAAAAGCTGAAAATGTTGTTATTACCTGCAGGGACTACACTAAACCGGGCAATGAAATTGGTCAATTCTTCGAAAAAGAATATGATTTGAATGCATGCCTTGAAAATCTCAGCAACATATCAATAAATAACCCTGACGAGGTGAGTATAAATGAAATACCCTGCTCGTAATAATTTAATCTGTAATTATGATTTCGTACCCTTGCTTAATAAAGATATTCAAAAATTTAATGATGACACATTTGCCTATGAGGGTAAATTCGAGCTTGAGTTAATAGCTGAAGCACCCGTTTATGTTGGCTCGGGTAAAGAAACAGTTGTTGGCGGAAGATTATGCCGTGCGCTAATCCGAAATGCTAACGGAGTTCCCGTAATTCCCGGAAGCAGTCTTAAAGGTGTTGTACGTACAATTGCTCAAGCAGTTTCCAACTCCGGTGGCTGCGCAGAAGCACCTTACATCAGAAAAGAAGAAATAAAATATCCATCAAATAGAAATTGTAAATGTCTTGTATGTACAATGCTTGGAAGCTTAAGTGCAAAAAGCCGCGTTACTTTCTCTGATTTTACAGCGTCTGACTCTGATACACCCAATCTGTCCGATGCATCCAACACACCCAATAAATACGATACATCCGATACATTAGTGTTGAATGCATTAAAGCCTTATTCACATGATGTTTTGGATGTGAAAACCAAATACTTTATTAACAATAGACCTAAAGGCATAAAGTTTTACTCACAGGGGGATGCAAATAAAATTCAGGGGGAAGTACCCACCGAGTGCGTGGCGGCAGGCACTGGTTTTGTCGGTGAAATTATTTTTCAGGGATTAACAGAAACTCATCTTGAACTTCTTTGTTTTGCTCTCGGCCTTGATGATTCTTTTCCGTTGCGTGTCGGAGGCAACAAACCGGGATTTTTCGGAGTAGTCAGACCAAAAATTATCAGTTTTGCCTGCTATTTGTCCGGAACTTACAGGAATTTAAAACTGGAGCTCCCTCAATCAAGACAAATCATTGATATGGATCCTGTTAATTTAGCAAAGGCATATGTAAACAAAAACCCACAAATTAAATCTAATATTGATAAACTTCGACAAATATTGAACCGGAAGGTGTGATAAATATGACACGTTTGGAAATGATGAAGCTAGGTGAGGAACTTGCATCAAATAGTGAAAAAGCTGCTGTGGGCAAAATAAACCAGCTGTACAGTTCCGCCACCTCTCAATATGGTCAAACGGAAGAAGCAATAAATCATTTTTTAAAGCTTCTTTATCTGTTTGAAACGCAAGGTGACAGTCTCTGCGGAGGAACAAAAATGTTTAATGACATGCGAAAAATAATACGGAACGAGTTTATCTTAGAAAAAACCGATGACCACATGTTTGCATTAAAATCCTGGTATAATGACCTTTCTGCTGGAGAATGGAGTTTAATCCTTGGTTATGCATTGCGATATGCTGAGATTCGAAGCAAACTCAAAAGGAAAGATGACGGGAATATATCAGAGTTTGATATATCAGAAAAATCTAAGAAAAAGTTTAATTATGACGGTATGAATGATAAGAGAAAGTTTCGGCATCATACTAATTTAAGGCATAAAGGCAGCACTGATCCTAAGTTTTATTATGGAGCAAAACAGGAACAATCAATAAATACTTCTTTGTCGGAACAATTGCTCAAATGGAAAAACTCCCAAGATGTTTAACTTACAAAGCCTCTAAAAATTCTATGACGAAAATATACTTCTACAAATATAAACTACTTGCAAACGTATCCTTTAATACTCAAGGCATTATGATATAGAAATTGACTTGATACCTGAAATCGGAGGTACAGAAATTGATAAATAAAAAGTCTGTTTTGTTCAGTCCCATTGGAACAAGCGATCCCATAAGATCACAATGTGACGGACCCATGCTTCATATAGTCAGGCATATAAAACCAGAAGCAGTCTGGCTGTTCTTAACAAAGGAAATGGCAGAATATCATAAAAAAGACGACAGGTACAGAAAATCCATTCAAAGGGTTCTGCCTGATTGCAAGATTAAAATTATAGAAACAAATATTGATGACCCATCGGATTTTGACGCGTGTTACAGACAATTCCGTGATATTATCAGAAAGATGAGGGAAACGTACAAGGATCATGAAATATATGTCAACGTTAGTTCAGGTACTACTCAAATGAAAAATGTTCTTTCATACGAAGCTGTTGCCGGAACTTTCGGCATTACTGCAATTCAGGTTAAATCACCCAAGAATGCCGCTAACGATAATGAGGAGCATTTGACATCTGACTTTGACATTGATCTTGCTTTTGAAACAAACCAGGATCATAATATTCCATCTTTAAAATCAAGATTGGTAATACCGGATTTTAAAGCAATTACCCTATATAATCTGTCCTTTAAGATTGAATCCATGATTAAAAGTTATAACTACTCAGGTGCATTGGAATTATTGAAAAACAACGAATCCCTTTTTGACGAAAGACTTGGTATCATTTTGAAACATGGTGATTTAAGGACAAAGCTTCAATATGACAAGTGCTTTGCCATAATAAACAATGATAAAACGAAAGGCTACAAAGACCGGATATGGTTTATACATGATAGAAATGCCATAAAATTCTATGAATTTTTCATGACAATGAAACTTAAGCAAAAGCGTGGCGAGTTATCAGAAATGATTTTAAAGCTGACACCCTTTTCCTTTGAATTGGCACTTTATTATCTTAGAGATATAATAAAATTTGATTTAGAAAAAATATGCCGTGTGTCTAAAAACAGCAATCAATACAAATTGCAAAGAAGTTTGATATCAGAGTATGATAGCGGATTATTAAACCACCTTGATGCACAATACAAACCTGCTTTTATAGATTGTGATCTTAGTCTTGATAATATAGTACACATATTAATTTACATAAATTCTGATCAGGACATATACAACAAGTTTGTTGTTTTAAGGGAAGTTGAAAGCTTAATCAGAAATAAGGTTGCACACCAGATGATACCGGTTTCTGAGGAAATTATAAAGGGATTAATGAAATCCAGGGAAAAGGATAAATGTCTTGTTTTACCAAAAAGTACAAGCAATATTATTTATTTATGCGGGAGTCTTTTAAAATTAATATTTAAAAACAGAATCCAGGTTGATAATTTTGTCTATGATGAAATAAATAAAATAATTAAAGAGCTTTTAGTGTAATTTTATGCCATTTGCAGCCATTTGCCGGGAGTGAATATTCTTCCGTGTAAATGGAATAATCAGCCATTTAATTGTTAATACTAATATTGCAGCATTAATCGGGCAACGCTGGGGAGCGCCCCAACGCTTGCTGCGGCTTATACGGTGAATCGGCGGCTCTTCGGAGTCGCCGGTTTTCTATCCACCGGTAAGCCTTTGGCGGATAAAAGCTTTGACGAAAATATATATGCGTTAGCCGATCATTGTGCAACTCAATATATAGACTCTCATATAGATACCGATGATACAGATACAAGGATGCGTGTTTTGTTCTTAAAGCATTTGCTATGGGTAGTTCGTAATATTAATCCCCGTAAATATATTTTATCGGGTGAAATTATCAAGGTTCTATCCGACCTTTCTGATAGTAAGGTTCGTCGTGACTATTTATACCGAAAAATAATTGCTCCTTTGCGCGATGCTGGCGTAACTATAGCCAGTTGTTCTCAGGGCTATAAAATACCTACGTGTATTGATGATATCTATGCGTATGTAAACCAAACAAATGGCATTGTTGGCCCTATGCTAAATCGTGTTGAAAAATGC
>JAAYGP010000373.1 GCA_012727625.1 Clostridiaceae bacterium | reverse complement strand
GGCTGAAAACCGCGCCTTTGGACAGCTTAAAACATAAAAAGGCACTGTTTTTAAGCGATAGAAAAGGCAGGTGGATTTCGTTTGGGCAGATTTTGAGTAATTTTAGGGGTGCAACGCAAATTGCTTGGTAAAGAGAACATCTTGCACGCTTATTATAAACTATATATAATTAATTGATAACATTAACACGGAGAACACTTTTATGCTTCAAAAGCTTTTATCACGTGTAAGGAGAGCAGTAACCGACTACAACATGATACAGGACGGCGATAGAATTGCCGTTGGTGTATCCGGGGGAAAAGACAGTATTGCCCTGCTGTATTGCTTAAATGCCTTGAGTCGTTTCTTTCCCGAAAGGTTCGGTATTGTTGCCATAACTTTGGACCTCGGCAATCCCGGTTTTGATTTGGATTCGCTGGTTGAGCTGTATAACCGCCTTGGAGTTCAGTATCATATTGAAGAAACAAAAATTGCTAAGATTGTGTTTGATATAAGGCAGGAAAAGAATCCCTGCTCCCTTTGTTCAAACATGAAAAGAGGTGCCATTTACAACACCGCGAAAAGCCTGGGCTGCAATAAGGCCGCCTTTGGCCATCACAGGGATGATGTCATCGAAACTCTTTTGCTTTCTTTGTTTTACGAGGGCAGGATTCATACTTTTTCTCCTGTAACATATCTTGACAGAAAAGACATAACATTAATTCGTCCAATGATATATACAGAAGAAAAAATGATCCGCTCCTTTATCCGTCACGAAGGCATCACGCCTGTAAAAAGCGGGTGCAGGGTTGATAACCTGACAAAAAGGAAATATATAAAGGACCATTTGGGAGAACTAACGAAAGAAAATCCAAAAATAAAAGACAATATATTCGGCGCGATTGTTCGCAGCGGAATAAATGGCTGGTAATACATCAGGACTAAAGGATCAGCTTTTCAATGTGGAAAAGCTTGACGCCCTGATTGTCGCCGACAGAATACTGTATGGATCCATGTATCCGCTTTTCTGCCTTAAAAGCACCCTGCTTGAGGTGACAAAAGCTGAAATTGACGTGGAAAGCAGGGACAAAATATTGTTTTCAAATTCAATCAATATTTTCAGAAAGTAGATTCTGTTGCGTATCAGCCATTGTTGCGCCAAAAAAACTCCCGCTGTAAAGGGAGTTTTTTTTATTATTGCAAAAAGCTGTTCTTTTCTCACTTTTCAACAAATGTCCCTCTTCCGGTCACTTTTTGCTGTAGTATTCCGACACCTTTCTTATTGCCTTGATAACTTCCTTTGCGTCAATGTCGGTATAAAATTCACTTACTGAAAGTCTGATGGCAGTATTCAGAACTTCCTCCGCAGTCGGGCAAAGTCCCCTGTAATAGCTTATATCCCTGCCATAATGCCTGCACCCAAAGGGACAGTCACTTCCCGGACATGCGTTTTTGTTCAAAAACAGATCATATTCATAAACACATGTTGGAATATATCCGGGTTGGTTTGGAACCCCCTCCGCGGCCAAAGCTTTTGAAAATTCATCTCGGCTGACCCCTGCTTCCTTTTCGTTAATTCTCATCATATAAAACCAATAGGAGTTTTTGTTTCCCTCTTTCACTTCAGGTATATGGATTCCGGGCAAATCACGAATGCCTTCACTGATTTTTTCACCGTACTCATTTCTTTTACGGCAGATTTCATCCAGCTTGTCAAGCTGTGCCAGGGCAACCGCACCTGTAAGTTCGTTCATCCTGTAATTAGGTGCCAGAAACTCTATTTTTCTCATTGCCATGGGATCGTCGGAAAACCTGTCATAATTTTTGTCGGCAAACCGAAACGCCTTATAATATAATTCTTCGTCCTTCATAATAAGCATTCCGCCGTCTCCTGCCGAGATATGCTTGAAATCATTCAGGCTGAAGCATCCAATATCGCCGATGGTTCCGACCAGTCTTCCCTTGTAATAACTCAGGTAACTCTGGGCACAGAACACAATCTCTCCTTTGGCGCGCGCCTGTCCGGGTGTTTCATTCCGCGGCGGCCTGAACACCTGCCGGCCTGATATGATGTTCTGTTTTGGCAGAACATCGGAACCAGCGGTACAAACACTACCCGTTTACTATAAAGTATTCTACTTTGACAACTTGTCAATAATCATCATTATTTCCCTGATTTTTTCTTCTACGTCATCTGCGCAGAGGGCATTTTGGACACAGTTTTCAAGATGAGCATGAAGAACCTGCCGGTTGACACTCTTTAATATCGCCTGGGCTGCCATAAGCTGGTTGGATATATCAATGCAATACCTGTCTTCGTCAATCATTTTTAAAATTCCGTCCAATTGCCCCCTCGCGGTTTTCAGAAGCCGAATAATCTTCGTTTTATCCGCTTTCATGATTCTTCCCTTTCCTGATTAAAATTTTTAATGGGTACGATTAATTAAAATGGTCCCGTTGATTTCCCGTTCATAGATATTCTGTAAACATAATGCCGGCGCAATCAGCCTTCATTGGTTTTATTTCTTTTTTATCCGAAAAGTCCCTTCTTTCCGGAAATGGAAACAACCTCGTATCCGGCTTCAGTAACCGCCTCTATTAAGGCAGAATCCTCAATATACTTTTTCAATTCAACAACAGCCTGCTTTTTCTTTAAATCCACCTTAGCATTAACACCATTCATGGCGTTCAATGCTGTTTCAACCCTTGCCCGGCAATGGCCACAGCTCATTCCTTTTATTTTGATTATTTTTTCCATATGCCTTTGCTCCTTTCGTTTTAATATAAATAGTTAATTGCGTAACTCCTTAACCCTTTGTTTTACTTGCTTTGCAGAGAGTGGTTAAACCTCTCTCCTCTGCTGATAGCTGAAACAATTTACATTAATCTTACAAGCCTGTGGATAAGTTTTTTATAACAACCTTGAAACCCGCATTCTTTCGTTAAGTAAAAAAGTTATCCACATTTTAATCAGAATTTGTTTCGCAATTCCCTAAT
>JAAYGP010000372.1 GCA_012727625.1 Clostridiaceae bacterium | reverse complement strand
CCCGCTACTCCGGTTTCAACAATCCCGTCGAAACCATTACGCCCCCATATTCAGTTTTCATATATATTATACCACCGCTAATACGGTTGATACCAGTGGTAAGAATATAAGTTTTTTGGGTGCTGCTTTCAAAACAGCAAATCAATGAAACGTTTGCTATTATTTTTAACAAAAAAAGCAAGCATTTGATTAAAAACTATACCTTGAACCATTTACTATATCTCTATTTATTATATTCTTTTATTCGCCTGTCTATTTCGCGTTTTGCATCGCGGGCGGCTACATCCTGACGCTTGTCAAACAACTTTTTACCTTTTGCGACAGCCAGCTCTACTTTTACCTTACCTCTTTTAAAATAAAGCTGAAGCGGAACAAGAGTTAATCCCTGTTGCTGTGTGTAGCCAATAAGCTTGTTAATTTCGTATTTATGCAACAAAAGTTTTCTGTCTCTCAAAGGATCCTGGTTGAAAATATTCCCCTTTTCGTATGGACTTATATGCATCCCGCTAATAAAAACTTCGGAATTTCTAATATAGGCATAACTGTCCCGAAGGTTAACCTTACCCAAACGTATTGATTTAACCTCAGTTCCGGTCAGCTCAATGCCCGCTTCGTAAGTTTCCTCGATAAAATAATCATGTCTTGCTTTTTTATTTTGTGCAACTGTTTTTATTGCTTCCCTTGTCATATTTCCATATTCCGATCCTTGCAATCACCGCTTTTATGATGATTGCAACAATTGATTGCATTAATCATATTACTGGTTTGCACAGAGCTGAATATATATTATATAATTAAACCGTCAGAAATTCAACCGCCATCATCTGGCTTTGAAGTATATTTATTCCTTTACGATTTATGCTCTTTATGCTAACCTTAAAGTCATACCCGTTCGAGATCTATAATCTTGGTAACGGGTAAGGTTATTATATCATATGCAACGGGGAGGTTTATTTGATTAACATGAAAAATGTTTATATTGCAGGCATTGGCGCCATAGGGAGCATGATTGCTTCCAGGCTGCAAAAGAATTGCCGCCTCAAGGTAATTGTTGATGCCGGGAGGAAAAAGAGATATTCGGAAGAAGGAATCTATGTCAACGATGAAAAATATGATTTTGATTATATAACGCCCGATGATACTGAACCGCCTGCCGACCTTTTGATAATTGCGGTAAAAAACCGGCATTTGGAACAGGTGATAGAAACGGTAAGGTCATTTGTGGGCAAAAACACAAGCATATTGTCCCTCCTTAACGGAATAGACAGCGAGCAAATAATCGGAAGTCAATTCGGCATGGAACATATGCTCTATTCTTTCATTGTTGCAACCGACAGTGTCCGTGTGAAAAACAGGACAAATTATACCAATGTCGGGAAAATTGTTTTTGGCGAGAAGAATTCCGAAATAACCCCACGAGTTACCGCTGTTAAAACACTGCTTGAAAGATCCGGGATTGGAGTTGAGGTGCCTTGTGATATAACAAGGGAAATCTGGTGGAAATTCATGTTAAACGTCGGTATAAACCAAACCTCAGCGGTGCTGCGGGCCCCCTATGGCGTGTACCAAAAATCAGAATCAGCACGGTCCTTAATGCGGAATGCCTGTATGGAAGTTTTGAATATTGCACAAAAAAAGAAAATCAATTTAACCAATGAAGATATTGATAATTATTTCCGGATTATAAACGGGCTGGCAGCAAACGGGAAAACATCGATGCTTCAGGATGTTGAGGCAGGCAGGGGGACGGAAGTGGAAACCTTCGCAGGAGCCGTTATAAGAATGGGTAAAGAACTTGACATTCCCACACCCGTGAATGAAATACTTTACGCGATGATTAAAACAATCGAGGGAACCTATGAAAGCAGCATTTTATTCCAGGGCAGGAACATATGATTCTGTTCGCAAAAAAGCAAACCCGGAGCGTTCCCATTGCAATGCTCCGGGTGAGCGTCCTTTAATTATTTGTACCGCCTCCTGATTTGAGTTTCGGTTTTTTGCTGTCCCTGTTGGATTTATGCAGCAAACTTTTCAGGGTTATACTTTGTAATTATTAATCATTACAATTTATGCCATCAATAAATTTCTGTATTGATTCATGACCTTTAAACAGGTCTCCCCTGGATGTTACAAACATTACCCTGTACAAATAACCATCTTCTTCGAATACGGTTCTGATTTCCTTATAATCATCTATATTCAGGTAATAATAAAGCTGATCCGAGTTGCCGTAAAAGGGCTGGTATATGAAGCAATACGGGGAAGACATAATATTTTTAAGCAGCGCGTCCACTTTATTGGTGTATGAACTTGTAGTTCCGATGACATCCATCATAATGGTCAACCTGTTATCGCCTTTTTTAAAATGGTACGATTCATTTTTACTGGCTGCATATGGCTGTCCGGTTACCTGCGCGAATTCAAGATTATATCCATCCAGTATCCTGTCGTCGATATCCAAAGGTGTGTATAAATATTCCCTGATATCATGCAGGTTTGTATTCCTGTAGGAAATATTACAGGTGTTATCCTGACTGCGCTTGAAAAACTCAGTATTTTCATCGATTTTAAAAGAAAATTCTTTATTTCCACTCTTAATGTTTCTCATGTATTCATCTGCATAATCCAATATTCTCTTATCCTTTATGTTAACAAAATAATCGGGATTGTTTTCAATACTGTTTTTATCCTCGTTAACCAGCTCCATATTTTCAGCTATTTTTATAATTTCGTCTTTATCCAGAACGTCCGAGTTCACGATCAATGTGGGGAACCGCGTTCCATCGCCAAGATAAATCGCCAGCTGGTTAAATTTATTGCCGTGATTGACCTGTTCGCTGAAAAAAGCCTGCCTTCCGTTTATCTCAAGGAGCTCGCCGGGTCCTCCGTCACCTTCCGCAATTCTTCCGGTTATAAAACCAAATCTGACCCAGTTGTTTTCACTGTTTTCATAAGAAATCGCAATCGTCCTTAAATTACTGCCCAGATTACGAAAACATTCGGCAAATTCATAGCCATCAGGCATATAACCTGGGTAAACCACCATCTCTCCGGATTTGGCCAAACCGCCAATAGAACTGAAATATTCCCGGTTAAAAATCGCATTCGTTCTTTTTTGTTCAAGTTCATTGAAGTAGGCATTATATAACATCGTTTGATCTTTAAACCCGTATGTTATAAAATTTCCTTCCATGCCTTTTGCCGCGGCAACAAGAAAAATACCATCTTTACCTCTTTTGCCACAATTATATCTTCGGGATTCTGACAACATCCCGCATTTAAGCTGTCGTATGATGGTTTTTTCAATGACTCAGCCTTAAAATCATCGCAGAAGCTGATGTTAAGCAGGTCTTTTTTTCTTAAATAATTCAGACAGGTATTCACCGTAATCCTGTATATCCACGTGGAGAATTTGCTGTGTTCCTTATAGCAGGAAAGATTGTTGTAAATTTTAATGAACACCTCCTGGGCAATGTCCCTTGCATCCTGCTCGTTCCTGACAAATTTATAACAAGTCCGTATTACATTTCCCTGGTATTTTAACACCAATTCTTCAAAGCACCGAGGGTCACCGCTTCAAACCTTTCTGACAATTTTAATATCCCTATCCATTAACGAAACCTCCCGTGATTTGCGATCGCTTCACATTGACCTACACTAATTTAAACACATTAAATTCAAAAATGTAACAGTTGTTTATATGTTATTTTTAAGACTATTAAGGATATTTAGCAATAGTAAAAGAGAAGTTTCATTTAAAACCCAGCAGGAAAAATAACAAAACAATCTTAATTAAAGAATAAAAAATATCAAGAGTCAAACCGTTGAAACCCTTGATATTCTTATGGTACACCATCGGGGGCTCGAACCCCGGACACCCTGATTAAGAGTCAGGTGCTCTACCAACTGAGCTAATGGTGCATAAATTTGTCCGACAAGATTATATTATACATACATGATATCTTTCTGTCAACCGGATAATAATATTTTCCAGCTCTGAAGAGTAAAAATTTTAAAACTCATTTACATTGCTCAAATTTATATCCCATTAATGTAATATATTGGTATCAGTCCTTTTTTATTTTTGCCGGGAAGGCTAGCCTAAAGCAGTAATATTT
>JAAYGP010000371.1 GCA_012727625.1 Clostridiaceae bacterium | reverse complement strand
GCTCTTAGTATACCTATATATCAGGTATCTACATATCACCAGAAGGATGTTGATGCGAAGCAGGAATTTTTTTATTCAAGGTCCGGAAATCCCACAAGATTTGCCCTTGAAGAAACAATTGCCTCTCTTGAGGGGGGATGCAAGGGTTTTGCGTTTTCCTCAGGAATGGCGGCGGTATCTTCCGTCCTTTCCATATTCTCTTCAGGTGATCATATTATAATGTGCAGAGACGTTTATGGCGGAACTTACAGGGCAAGCACAACAATATTCAAGCGATTCAACCTGGAAGTTGAGTTTGTTGATACAACCGATCCTGCAATTGTTGAAAAGAGTGTTAAGGGGAATACCAAAGCGATATATCTTGAGACTCCTTCAAACCCGACAATGAAAATAACAGATATCAGGGAAATGGTAAGGATAGCAAAAAAACACGGGCTCATTACAATTATTGACAATACGTTTATGTCACCTTATCTTCAGAGGCCTGTTTTGCTTGGCATTGATATAGTAATACACAGCGCGACTAAATTTATAGGCGGGCACAGCGATGTTGTGGGTGGTCTTGTTGTTACCGCAAGCGATGATCTGTCCAAAGCAATATACGCGGTTCAGATTGGTTACGGCGCTGTTTTGGGCCCGCAGGACAGCTGGCTTTTGCTCAGAGGCCTTAAAACTCTTAAAGTCAGAATGGATTATCAGCAAAATAGCGCACAAAAACTTGCAGAATGGCTGGCCAAAGAAAAAAGCGTTAAAAAGGTATTCTATCCGGGGCTTTCAGAACATCCGGGCCGTAACATCCATTATTCACAGGCGGACGGAGCGGGCTCAGTTCTTTCCTTTGAAACTCATGATAACGAAACAGCCAAAAGGTTTATGAAAAATGTGAAACTTGCGGCGGTGGCAGTAAGCCTTGGCGGCGTAGAGACAATAGTATCCTATCCGGCGCGCATGTCCCACGCTTCAATGCCAAAGGAGGAACGTGAAAAACTCGGGATCAGCGATAATTTAATAAGGGTATCCGTCGGTCTGGAGGAAATTGAAGATTTAATCAACGACTTCAACGAGGCCATAAAGTAGGCTTTATTCCAGGATTTTTGACATAATTAAATCTTTGTGACCAAAAAGACTCTACAAGTTTGAGATTCCGGTTAAAAACCCATCTCAATCGACTTAACTGAATCAGCTTATCTGCAAAATACCGTTTTTTTAATAGTTGTAAAGGGGGCGAAAATCATGCCCCCTTAAAAATTAACTGTGATATTGACGTTTTGTGTATATCCTTTGAACCACTCACTACTTAATATGTTGTGATTAGGCAGCTTAGCGCGGGGATCTATAATCTGATTATGATATATTCATTTCCGCAGCTATTGCTTTTAGGTTGCGGATGCTGATTTTAACAGCTTCCAGGGATGGTTTATCGGTGTTATCCTGTTCCACCAGAATATATTTAACGCCGGATGCCAGGCTCTTTTTTATAATGCCTTTTATATCCAGGATACCGTTGCCGATTTCAACAGTTTCAGTTTCGCCTCTTTTTTTCATATCTTTCAGGTGAACCATTTCACACCGGTTTTTATATTTGGAAATATAGTTTATTGCGTCAACTCCGGCGTATTCAACCCAAAATACGTCTATTTCAGGGAAAACCCCCGCTTTTTCAGTAAGGTTCATTAGCAAATCCAAACCGTATTCTCCGTTGAAAATTTTAAACTCATCGCCATGGTTATGGTAGCCGACTTTCATTCCTGCCTTTATGATTTTTGGAGCCACTGTGTTCATTAATTCAGCGACTTCAACAACGTCCTCATAGGAGTCAATTTTTGTCCAGGGGCAGATTATAGCCCGGGTGCCTATTTCCTTGTTGTATTCAATAACACTGTCCAAATCATCCTTCAGAAGTTCCACAGGAGTGTGACTTGCGACAGGAATTAACGAGAGCTTTTCAAGAACCTCTTTCAATTCCCTGGCCGGGGTATTGAAAAACCCGGCAAATTCAACTCCCTTATATCCCATCCCGGCCACTTTTTCCAGTGTTCCTAAAAAGTCCTTTTCTGCTTCATCTCTGACTGTATATAATTGTAAGCCTACTTTTTCAATAAAACTCAATATAAAAACCCCCTTGAATTTGCTCTTGCTTAAAACTAAGACATCTTAAATTTCCCAGGCCTTTGACATAGGACTTGCATGGTTACAATACGACTTCCTGTTTTGTTTGCGATGATTTGTAGATGCCATCAATAATTTTCATTAATACAACAGCTTCTTCAGGCTTTGAAAGGGGTTCTGTACCATTTTTAACGCAGTCAATAAAATGGCTGAACTCGTTTACAGGGCATTTAAAATTAAGGTTGGGCTTTATCTCAACAATTGTTGAAAACTGTTCTGTTATAATTCTAAGCTCACCGCCACGGTAAATTGCCCCGCCCTTTGTGCCAAGAAGTTCGTAATAGTTGTCTTCCTGATCAATATTGGATGCCCAGCTGAATTCAATGTCAATAGTGGTATTGTTTTCCAGACGGATAAAACCCACAGCCATATCTTCAACATCCATAATTCCGTTTTTATCGGAAGTCATTCCCCATCCTGATGAATTGACACATTCATTCCGAGCAAACTTGCTGTAAGTTGCTCCCACAACAGAAACCGGTTTTGGGTATCCCATAAAATACATTGCAAGATCCATGAAATGCACACCCAGATCAATTAAAGGTCCGCCTCCTGACAGGGCTTTGTTTGTGAACCATCCGCCTTTTCCGGGTATACCTCTTTGCCGCTTCCATCCGCAGCGCGCGTGGTAGATTTCCCCAAGGAGCCCTTCTTCGGTATATTTTTTTACAAACCAGGCATGGTTCGTAAACCTGTTGTTAAGAGCTATCATCAGTATCTTCCCGTATTTATTCCTGGCATCCACCATTTTCTGTGCCTCAATACTGTTCAGAGCAACAGGTTTTTCGCAATGAACATGTAAACCATTCTCGAGTGCCAGTAAGGTTACCGGGAAATGAAGATAATTTGGCGTGCAGACGCTTATAAAATCAAGTTTTTCCTTCTCCAGCATTTCGCGGTAGTCTGTATAGTACTTTTTAAAGCCAAATTCCTGGGCAGCCTCTTGTGCGAATTTTTCATTTGTATCGCAAACCGATACAAATTCAATGTCCGCAAAAGCGCTATATCCTTTCATATGCTTTGCCCGGGCTATTGCACCGGCGCCAACACATCCATACCTGAGCATTTTTATGATCATCTCCCGTCTACAACGCAAGCTTTTCCTGTTCGGGCCGATTCAAGACATGCCAGAACAATGCGTAATGCCGCAAGACCTTCATTTCCGTCAATTTCAGGCTTTCTGCCATTAATGACGGAATCAACAAACAAATCAATAACGCCTGAATTATGCTGGGATTCATTGGTCTGGATTTTACCTGCCTTGTAAAATATTTTTTCCCCGTTCTTTTTTGTAATTTCTATTGGAAAATAAGGATTGTCATAGATTTTCATCACGCCTTCGGAACAGTATAATATTGTGCTGTTGTCTTCAGCCCCGTAATAGGTCCAGCTGGCGGTTAAAGTTCCCAAAATACCTTTCCGGGATTTAAGCAGACATACAGCGTTGTCATCGACTTCAATGGGCTCGTCCTTGTCATTGGTTTTGTCAAGGGTTGTTACATATGCTTTTACTTCAACTATTTCATCATCAATAAGCCAGCGTATGAGGTCTGTTTTATGTACTCCCAAATCACCCATTGCCCCGATAAATGCCTCATCCTGTTTAAAAAACCAGGTATGCCTGCCATTTTCCACACTCCAGCCTTCAGGTCCGCCATGGCCGAAAGTGGTTCTGAAAGTTAGTACTCTTCCCAGCTCCCCCGATTGCAGGATTTCTTTTGCTCTTATATGTGCCGGAGCCAAGCGCTGATTATGACCTATCATAAGAAATTTTCCGCACTCTTCGGCTGTTTTAATCATGGATAAGGCTTCATCCGCTGAAACAGCCATGGGCTTTTCACATAAAACAAGCTTTCCTGCCTTTAATGCCGCTATGCTGTAAGGAGCATGATATTTGTTTGGTGTGCACACACTGACGGCGTCTATATTTTTGTCAGATAAAAGCTGCGCGAGGCCGGTAAAAACTTTTCCGCCAAGCCTTTTTGTCAGAGCTTGTGCACGCTCAGTTACGGGATCATAATACCCAATCAGTCTGCAATCCTTGCGGGAATAATATTCAGGAGCATGTCTGTGGATGGTTATGGACCCGCAGCCAATAATTCCGATTCCAATCAATTTGAAAACCTCCTTATCATAAAAAATATGTTTCATTTTTTAATTATCAATATTAAAATAACCTTGCAGTTTATTCTGCATCATATCGATTTCCCATGATTTGTCTGAATTATCGGGAAAGCCTGACGGAAACACAGGCAAACCGGATTGTATTTTTTTCCTTGCTTCAGTATCCTTTCAGGGTGGAACTGCGGACAATCAGCTCGTATTCCAAAAAATAATTAACTATTTCCGAGGATTTTCCCTCTATTATGTTAATTAACGCCTCCATCGCGGTACAGCCAAGGTCATACATGGGCTGTGAAATAGTTGTTATTGAAGGATTGAACATCCACGAAAAATGAATATTGTCAAAGCCGCAAACTGCAAGGTCATCCGGCACTTTCAGGTTTTCTTCCATTGCGGAGCGGATAGCGCCTATTGCCATAACATCCGAAACGCAGAATACGGCAGTTGGCCTGTCCGGAAGGTCCAAAAGCCTTTTCATGTTTCTGAATCCGCTTTTATAGCTGTAGTTTCCATAACATATATATGCGGGCTTTATCTCTATACCTGCGTCTGATAACGCCCTTTTATAGCCTGTTTCTCTCAGGTTTGATGATAAAAACTGATTGTCGGCGCCGATAAAGGCAATTTTTCTGTGCCCAAGGCTAATCAAATGGTTTGTTGCCTTGTATGCTGCCTTTTCGTTTTCTATTGAGACGTGGGGAAGTGGAACACCTTCTTTATATTCACAGCACTGAACTATTGAGAGCTCTTTGGACAGTTCGGTTAATTCTTCGCAGGACATTTCCGACGCCATAAGAATCGCGCCATCAGCAAGACGGGTTTTCAGCATTTTAACATACTTTTTCTCCCTCTTTATATCAGAATCCGTGTTACAGAGCATGATGCTGTAACCATTCCTGTTTGCGACATCTTCTATACCTTTTACTATTTCCGAATAAAAAGGATTTGAAATATTAGGAAGCAATACAAGGACTCTTTCTGATTTGGTTCTGCGTAAATCTCTTCCCAATAGGTTCGGACGATAATTAAGATCCTGAATGGCCTTTGTAACTTTCGCAAGAGTTTCAGGGGACACATTCGCGTTGCCGTTAATAACTCTTGAAACGGTTGCCACGGAAACTCCGGCAGCAGCAGCTACGTCACTTATTGTTGTCAAATCGGACACTCCTTTGTAATGGGTTACACTTTTATTTTACTGATATTATGCTTATTAATTTTGATTAATATGTAATCGTTTACATGATCATTATAATACTGTGAATATATTTTCGCAAGACTGTTTTGTGATTTTTCTGCTTTTTACATGGATAACTGGTTGCTGTCCACAGGTTCACGTACTTGTTGATTAAACAGGTGCTTTTGTGTAAGATAATAGTATAATTTAGTATTTACATAACAGAGGAGGCAAAGGAATGGATGTTTTTACAGCGATAAAAGACAGGCGCAGCATACGCAAATATAGTGATCGAATTGTTGAAGATGACGTGCTCAGGAAAGTCCTGGAGGCAGCAAGGCTTTCTCCCTCGGCCAGAAACCAGCAGCCGTGGAAGTTTGTGGTTGTAAGAAACAAGGATACTATTACAAGGCTTGGAGAGGCGACGGGAGGTCAGAGCTTTGTGGGAGAAGCCCCGGTCATAATATGCTCATGCGCAACTGAGACTGAGGGTATTATGATGTGCGGCCAATATCGTTATACACTGGACTTATCCATTGCCACTGCTTATATGATTCTTGAGGCTTATGAGCAAGGGCTTGGCACTTGCTGGCTGGGGCGGTTTGATGAGAAGAAAGTAAAAGAAATCCTGGGAGTTCCTGATGAAGTCAGGGTAGTGGCCATGACCACCCTCGGCTATCCTGCGGAAACACCTCCACCGCGCCCCAGGAAAGACTTTGACAGTGTTGTGTGTTTTGAAAAATATTATTAGATGCTAAACTGGCAGATACTATACAGCTCTATTTGTTCCGGCTTGGACGCATTGATTCAGCAATTTCTGACAACATGCTGATGTTTCGTATAGGGCGTGATGAATTTGTTGTTTTAACCGGATATTACACGGTGAATGAAGCAAAGGAATTGGCTCATAAGATCACTGCATTAAACGGTAATTTCGTTACTTACGACGGAAAGGAAATCCCTCTTAGTATGCGTATAGGCATCAGTAAAATACCTAACGAGGGGCTAAGCTATAAAGAAACATTTGATAAAATGTATGATACCATTGAAAAGGTTAAAAAAGAGG
This sequence comes from Clostridiaceae bacterium, assembly GCA_012727625.1. Classification (GTDB taxonomy): domain Bacteria; phylum Bacillota; class Clostridia; order DSM-8532; family DSM-8532; genus JAAYGP01. The sequence goes on along the minus strand of JAAYGP010000371.1, from coordinate 1,405 downwards.
GTGTTTATATCGGGGTTTTAGATGACTGAATTCTGCAGATGTGAAAATGAAATACTTCATTTTTCATATCGCAATAACTTAAACAGCTTTGCGAAAATGATTCAGGTCAAAGTTTAATAAAAACCGACTATGAACAAAGATCCTGTGGCAATCTCTCATCTGGGCCATAGGTGATATCAACGGAAAATTCCAGTTCAGACATAAAGCCAACTATGAGGCCAAAATCCTTATAAACAATATAATTATGGAAAGAGACAAAAAAATAGCCTGTTACACTGCAGTGCCCTGGGCTGTCTATACTCATCCCCAGGTTGCACATGTAGGAATTACCGAAAGAGAAGCAAAGGAGAGAGGCATAAAATATTACATTGGACGCAACTATTATTCGAAAGTTGTGGGGGGAATAAAAATGGGTTATGGCGACAGAGATGAGGATAATGGCTTTGTAAAAATAATTGTCGGGGAAAACCGGAAGCTTCTGGGCGCCCATGTTGTAGGCCCTCATGCGGCAATGTTGGTGCAGCCTTTTGTTTACCTTATGAATGTCGGACACAGGTGTGTGAATATTACCAGGAGCAGCGATATTAATGAAATAGACGAGCTTCGTCTGATGTGTCCTCCTTTGGGTACGTATGAGCCAATTCTGGATTCAATGGTAATTCATCCTTCGCTTAACGAACTTACAGCCTGGGCTTTTGAAAACCTTGAATGAGGCTTTGGGGCGGTTTATAAAAACCGCCCGCAATGTTAACCATGTAAAATTATGTTTATTATTCTGCATACAGAACATTTCCGGATGCAGGGAAGCTTTTTGCCTGCTGGTTTTTAAATTTAAGGGAGCATTTTGGAATCATTACTGGATATCTATTTTTCTGCCTTTCGGTTTGGACTGTTCTACCTTTGGAAGGGTTACCGACAATATTCCGTCCTTGTATGCGGCTTTAGCCTGCTCCGACTTTATTTCCACCGGCAGGGGTATCGTCCTTGAAAAACTCCCGTAATACCGTTCAGTCCTGTAAATGTTTTCGTCTTTGTATTGATTGTCTCTTTTGGACTGTCCTGAAAGCCTTATGGAATTTTCATCAACATATACGTTCAAATCTTCCTTTGTTATCCCGGGGATTTCCGCTTTAACCACTACATCGGTGTCAGTCTGGTACACATCAACTCTTGGTGTATTCATTCCCCCAAAAAATCTAAAGGGTGAAAAATCGAATAAATTGCCGATATTTCTGCCAAAACTCTCCATTTCCCTGAATGGATCCCACGGTACAAGACTCATGTCATCACTCCCTGATTTTTATTTTATATTTATGTTTTGCTTTCAATAGAATTTTATTCATTGGGAAACCAGGAGTGAACAGTAACAAATATGTTAAGCATGGCATAAGCTGTAATATATTTC